>JAGHYV010000049.1 GCA_017743475.1 Roseiflexus sp.
GCTCGTCGGGCTCATAACCCGAAGGTCGGTGGTTCGAATCCACCCGCCGCTACCATACATAGACGGCTTACAGTCGATCTGTAAGCCGTCTGTTTTTTTAACTAACTGCTCCTCGGAATGTTACAGGTTTCTCACCGTGAAGCATAATTTGGCGGAAGATAAGCTTTCACACTTCGTCACGTGGTACAATGTCAGACGCTTCATCATTATGTATGTTGAGGCATTCGTCCGATGAACAATGGTATTCGTATTATTCCCGTTCGCGGCATCGGCGATGTGCAGCCTGGTGATGACCTTGCCAGCGTTCTTGTCGGTGCGCTTACGTGCAACGATATCGTACTGGAGGATGGAGATGTTCTGGTCGTTACCCAGAAGATTGTTTCGAAAGCGGAAGGTCGCCTGGTAAATCTGCAAACTGTCGAGCCATCGCATCTGGCGCGTATGGCTGCGTTGCAGGGACGAAAAGATGCAGCATACTATGAAGTGGTGCTGCGTGAGAGTCGGCGTATTGTCCGAATGGATCGTGGTGTGTTGATTACTGAAACTCACCATGGGTTTATCTGTGCAAATGCTGGAGTCGATGAGTCGAATGTGGCGGGCGGGCGTTTTGTGACGTTACTGCCAACTGATCCGGACGCCTCGGCGGCGCGCCTGCGGCAGGCGTTGCTCGAACGCTATAATCTTGAGGTGGCAGTTATTATCTCAGATACATTCGGGCGCCCATGGCGCGAAGGACAGGTGAATGTCGCGATTGGCGCTGCGGGCATTGCACCGCTGGTTGATTATGCAGGTCAACAGGACGCATATGGCTATACTCTGCATGCAAGCCTCATTGCAGTAGCTGACGAGTTGGCCTCGGCTGCGGAGTTAGTGATGGGAAAGGCTAATCAGATACCTGTAGCAATTGTGCGGGGGTATCGTTTTGTGCACTCTGATGTAGGTGCACGAGCATTGATTCGTGCACCTGAACGTGATCTTTTTCGTTAGGGAACGTACAGGTGGTGATGTCTGGAGAAGCAAACCGTCTGTCGCTTTCGCTAGCAGACATTATTCGTGGACGTCGGTCGGTGCGCCGCCTGGCGGATCGCCCCGTTCCACGCGATTATGTTCTGGCAATGCTGGAAGCCGCTCGCTGGGCACCGTCGCCGCATGGACGGCAGCCATGGCGTTTTGTGGTATTGACCCGTGCTGAGCCTAAGCACATCCTGGCTGAAGCTATGGGCGCCGAGTGGCGACGACAACTCGCCCTTGATGGTCAGGACGAGGCTACCATCGAGATGCGTGCGCAGGCATCGTATAAGCGCATTACCGGTGCTCCGGTGGTCATTCTGCCATGTCTCTACACTGTCGATCTCGATGTGTATCCTGATGCACTGCGTAACGCTGCCGAAACGACGATGGCAGTGCAGAGTCTCGGATGCGCCATTCAGAATATGCTGCTGACAGCGTATTCACTAGGACTGGACTGCGGCTGGATGTGTGCACCGTTGTTCTGTCCGGCAGTCGTGACGACAGCGCTCGCTCTCGATCCCGCGCTTACACCCCATGCTCTGATTACGGTCGGGTACGCCGCGGTCGAACCAGTTCGTCGGGAGCGATTGCCGCTTGATGCTTTGATCGTCCTCTTTGACTGATACAAGATAAGGTCTCCTCATGATCGTCGTGCTTGCGGGTGGCGTCGGGGCTGCCCGTTTTCTTGAAGGTCTGGTGCAGGTTGCTCCGCCGGAGGAAATCGTTGCAATCATTAACACTGGCGACGACATGGTCTTTCACGGATTGCATGTGTCGCCAGATATCGATATCGTCACGTACACGCTGGCAGGTATTGTCGATGAGTTGCAGGGATGGGGAGTGCGCGACGATACCACGCATACGCTGTCTATGCTTGCGCAGTTGGGCGCAGAAACGTGGTTCAAGCTCGGCGATCGTGATATGGCAGTGCATATTCGTCGCACCGAGTTGTTGCGGGCAGGGTGGACGCTCTCTGAAGTAACGGATGCATTTCGTCGCGCATTGAAGGTGGGTGTCCGACTTCTGCCTATGAGTGATGATCAGGTGGCGACTGAGATTTACACTCCGGTGGGCTGGCTGCATTTTCAGCAGTATCTGGTGCAACGCCGCGCACGCGATGAGGTGCTTGGGGTGCGTTTTGTCGGCATCGACCGGGCGCGCCCGGCGCCGGGAGTGATCGAGGCGTTGCAGCAGGCGGACGCGGTGATCATTGCACCGAGCAATCCGATTGTCAGTGTCGGTACAATCCTGGCGGTACCCGGTGTGCGTGATGCAGTCACTTCTACACCGGCGCCGGTTGTAGCAGTCAGCCCGATCGTGGCAGGCGCACCAATCAAGGGTCCGGCAGCGCCGCTCATGCGTGCAGTTGGACTGGACGTGTCTGCACGTGGTGTAGCGATTTGCTATCGCGGCGTGATTGACACACTGATCATAGATCAGGCTGATGCCGGGCTGGCTGACGAGATCCGCGCATTTGGTATGGAGGTAGTGGTTACCGATACCATCATGCACGGACGCGCTGCAAAGCGTCGCCTGGCAGAAACGACTCTAAGCGCAGCAAGAACTGCAACCCGTCGCCGATCGTAAGAGAAAGAATTGCATGGTCGTCCACGCGATTGTTCCAGTGAAGGAATTGCACAGGGCGAAACAGCGTCTCGCATGCGTGCTCGACACGCATGAACGGCGAGCGTTGTCGCTGGCAATGCTCGACGATGTGCTGGTCGCATTATCGCGCTCGCCAGTCAGTCGCATCATCGTGATCGGTCGTGATGTGGAAGCATGGCATACAGCGCACGCTCACGGCGCCGCGTTTGTGATGGATCAGTCCGTCGATCTCAACGCTGCACTGCATCAGGCTGCAGCAGATATACCCGATCATACCGCAGTGATGGTAGCACCGTCCGATCTGCCGCTCCTTGATGCGGAGGATGTCGTGGCACTAACCAGCATATCCGGCAACCATCCAGGAGTAGTAATTGCACCAGCTCACGATGGCGGAACAAACCTTCTCCTTGTGAATCCTGTAGCGGGATGGACGTTTCTCTTTGGTCCTGATAGTCTCATGCAACATATTGCGGCAGCAAAACGGCGTCAATTGCCGGTGCACCTGTTGCGTCTACCACATATCGAACGGGATGTTGACGATATTGATGATCTGATCTGGCTGGCGCAACAGCCCGGTGATACGTCGGCGCAGCGCCTGGCGCGGATGTTTCTGGATCGAAAAGGAGCACAGCTATGGCAATCATCGGATATGCCGCCGCATTAGAGCAGTTTCACCCAAACGATCTACTGGCATACTGTCAACTTGCTGAACGGCATGGATTCAAAGGCGTGATGGCAGCCGATCATTTCCAGCCATGGGTGCCGCAACAGGGTCATAGCGCCTTTGTCTGGAGCTGGATGGCAGCGCTTGGCGCGACAACCTGTACACTGAGATTCGGTCCAGGCGCGACATGTCCGTCGTTTCGATACCATCCGGCCATCGTTGCGCAGGCGGCTGCCACGCAGGCAGCAATGACCCCTGGTCGTTTCTGGTTGGGATTGGGAAGCGGTGAAGCACTGAACGAACGGGTGGTTGGCGGCATCTGGCCCGAGCCGCACATTCGCTTGCAGATGCTCCAGGAGGCGGTTGGCATCATCAAGAAGTTATTCACTGGAAAAGTTGCCCGCCACGACGATGGCAAGTATTTTAAAATGGAGCGTGTTCGCCTGTGGACCCTGCCGCCAACCCCGCCGCCGATCTATATCGCAACTGCCGGACCGGTGACTGCTGAATGGGCGGGAAGAGAGTGCGACGGGATCATTACGCCTGGGGCAAGTCTCGAAAAACTGCGCATGCTGCTGGGAAAGTTCGAGGAGGGAGCGCGAAAAGCTGGAAAAGACCCGGCACGGATGCCCAAACTGCTCCAGTTGCATATGTCGTGGGCAGAAACCTACGAGGAAGCGATGCAGAACGCATTGACCGAGTGGCCCAACGGCGGGATGCCCTTTCCCAAACAGGATATTCGCAGCCCGGAAGATTTTGCCGAGATCGCCAAACTGGTGCGCCCCGAAAACTTCAAGAACCGTTTGTTGATTTCGCCCGATCTCGATGAACATCGCGCCTACATTCAACAGTTCATCGATCTGGGTTTCGACGAGATCCATGTCCACAATGTCGGACGCAATCAAGAACAGTTCATTAAGGCGTTTAGTGAGCGTGTCATACCAAATCTTAGTCGATAGAAATGTACCCCTGCCGGGGCAAATCGGAGTTGTTCCGGAATGTTTCTGGCATGCTGGAACAGTGCGTGTCCCTGCATTGCCTGGGTGCGCAGGCGTCTCGCCTGCATGTAGCGATCAACCCATCACCGGAGTGCGGGCATCATATCCTTGGACACCCTACAAGGGCAGGATGCCCTCCTGTGGCAAACCTAGCGGACTGCGCAGCATGTTTTCCAGATGTGATATGACACGTGGCTGGAGGATTGTGAGCTAGTGGGTTGACACAGTCTCTTGCCTCCCTGGGAAACGGCACCAGCCGCAGCTGGCGCCATCTTTTCTCAGCGCTTCGTCATAATCAACCAGGGGTGGACGACTGCCCGTTGATCTGTTCCCGCATTGCGCGCCAGAGCGCTTCCGCCCGGATTGGCAGTTCAGTCATGCGGACGCCGGTTGCATCGCGGATAGCGTTGGCGATCGCGGCGGCGCCTGCGGTGATCGGCGGTTCACCAACTCCGCGTGCGCCGAAAGGACCGTAGGGCGACGGGTTTTCCACCAGTACCGCCTCAATATCCGGAACCTGATCGAACGCTGGCAGGTTGTAGTCCATGAAACTGGCTGTCAGCAACTGACCGTACTCATCATAGATCATCGCCTCATACAGCCCCCAACCGATGCCCTGCACCGAGCCGCCGTGGATCTGCCCGGCAACCATTGTCGGGTTGAGGGCAAAGCCGACATCCTGGATGGCGACGTACTGTTTCAGCGTCACCTGTCCGGTTTCAGGATCGACGTGAACCTTTGCCAGGTGCGCCACGAAGCCCGGCGCATTCTCAGAAACCGCAGCGCTCCCCTCCGCAATGATCGGACCTGGTCCGCCTGCTTTGCTTTCGGCAATGGCTGCCAGTGTGCCAATCGAGACGGCCTTATCGGGAAAGCCCCTAACGCTCACCATTCCATTGCGGAGTTCGAGATCTGCGACGCTGACTTCGAAGTGATCGGCAGCAATCTCGAACAGCTTCTCACGAACAGCGCGTGCAGCCTTTGCAACCGCCCCTGCAACACTGTAGGTCGTCTGACTGCCGCCAGAAGGACCGGCAAATGGACCGCTGCGGGTATCGCCCTGGATGAGTTCGATCTGTTCGGGCGGAATATCAAGAATCTCAGCCACGACGAGCACAAGTGAGGAATTGACGCCAGAAATGTCAACCGATCCGACATGAATGCGCACAGTTCCGTCAGTATCCACGCGGCAGATGGAGGCGGCAGGCGACATACCGCATGGCCATCCGCCAATGGCGATGCCGACGCCTTCATTCGGTCCGACCTGCCGATCCTTCCATGCAGGATGGTCGCGCAACCGTTCCAGCACTAGTTTCAGACCAATATGGGGCCAGGGATCGTTGTTGCCCATAGGATCGCCGGTTTCAGCCGCGTTTTGCAATCGGAACGTAAGTGGATCATGCCCAAGTGCGCGTGCCAGGTCGTCGATCGTCGATTCGATAGCGAAGGTGGCAGTTGGCGCGCCGGGAGCGCGATAGGCGCCTGCCTGCGGTTTGTGCGTCAATACTTCATAGCAGTCGATCCGCAGATTGGGGCATTTGTAGTAACCGCCGAGCAGAATACCGACAATTCCGCCCAGCGTGAAGGGAAACACCCCGTTGTCCATTAGCACACGCGCCTGAATTGCTGTGAGTGTGCCGTCGGCGCGTGCACCGACCTTCAGTTCCACAATCGCAGCGGGTGAAGGCGTGGTCGAGAGAAAATCCTCGGTACGGGTCAGCACCAGGCGGACAGGGCGTTTGACAGTGATAGCAACAGCTGCAACCAGCGGATCGATAATACCGTACTTGGCGCCAAAACCTCCGCCAATCGTCATCGGAACGACTCGCACCTTGTGCTTTGGCAGCGACAGAAGACGCGCCACCTCGTCGCGCACACTGAACTGACCCTGCGTGCTGGTATACACAGTTACGCCGCCACGGTATAGATCGGGTTCGGCAACCGATGCATGCGGCTCTAGATACCCCTGATGCACCATTGGCGTGCGGTATACCCGTTCGATGACGACATCAGCTTCGGCAAACCCACGCTCAACATCTCCGCGTACGAAGTGAACTTCGTCATGAATATTCGAGGGTGCGCCAGTCGTTTCCTGTTCACCCTTGTCTACTGCGGCATGCGCTGCTGTCAGGTCGGCGCCTTCTTTGGGCAACCCTTGGGGCCAGATGACTGGTGCATCGGGGGCAGCAGCCTTCTGCACGTCGATAATTGGCGTCAACGGCTCATACTCGACAACGACGCGATCAGCAGCGTCGCGCGCTGCCGCCTCGGTTTCGCCAACCACCACGACAACCGGTTGACCGCGCCAGAGGACACGATCTTTTGCCAGAACAGCGCTGTGGCGTGAATTGACCGCCCGGTCGCGCGTTGGCAAGTCGTCGGCGGTCAACACAGCAACAACGCCAGGAGCAGCCTGGGCAGTGCTCCTATCGATAGCAACAATCCGTGCGTGGGCGTAGGGACTCAAGACGAGGCATGCATGCAGCATACCGGGGAGCGACAGATCACCTGCATACTTTGCATTGCCGGTAATCTTCTCCAACCCTTCGATTAAGCGATGGCCCTTGCCAAGATAGCGAAACGTCGATCCATTGTGCGACACAGGTTTCCTCGCTTCTACTCTTCCTCAAAAATTGCCCGAACACGGAACATGCCATCCTGCTGCTCAGGAGCGTTTGCCAACGCCTGTTCACGCGGCAGCGACGGACGAATCTCATCTTCGCGCAGAACATTGACCAGGTCAGTGACTTGCGCAGTGGGTGGCACCGTGCTCACATCGATCTGTTGCAGCATTTGAAAATGGTCAAGAATGTTGGACAGTTGATCGCGCATCTTCTCCAGTTCGGCAGGAGAGAGGCGCAAACGCGCCAGTCGCGCCACATGGGCAACATCTTCCAGGGTAAGTGCCATATGTTTTCTTCCTCCTGTAATCCAGATGCTTATGGCGTTGTTGATGTTGGTGTTAGTGTTATGGTTGGTGTCGGCGCAGGCTCAGGTGTGCCTGGCATCGCCGTTGGCTGTGTCGTGATGTCAGGTGTTGCCAGCGGTTCCGGTGTCAACGTAGGCGGCATGCGGAGCGTGACAAAAACCCGCGGCGCTGGCGGAACCAGGGTCACTCCTTCCGGCAGCGAGAATGTTGGTTCAAGTTCATACGTTCCAGGTCCTAATCCGCGAACATTGATCACGCCAAGCAATTGCGTGCCAGACAACGCTTCGAGTTGTAGCGATGATCCTGTCACAGTGACAGACACAATACCCGGACTGAGCGATGCCAGTAAGCCATCACTGATGCCAATGATCTGCACCGATGCCGGTACGGTTACCTGAAACGGTCGGTTGATTGGCACGATTGTGACTGTCACAACTACGTCTGCTGGCTCGCCAAAGCGCAACTGGGTACCGCGCGGCGGTATGAGTGCTACCGTTCGGGTCAGTGTTTGTGAAGCGCCAGTAATATCCACCTCCTCAGTCACAACATTCTCTGCATCATCGAGTGGTCCTGAACTGCCGGTCAGTGTCACCAGCAAAGGCGAGACTGACACACCGGCAACGACGTAGCCGCTGGCAGGAACGCCGGTGACAGAGGGCACAACTGGCACACGTTTGAGGCCAACACTCGAAATGATCGGCACCAGTACATCGACGGTCGCCGGGTCGACGGTCACACCGGCGATTGGTTGACCGTTGGCATCGACCGGTTCGAGTGTCCGCGGCGAATTATAATTTGCTGTCAGGCGGTCGATATCAACTCGCGCACGCACCATAGCCACTCGTTCAACGCGCCCTTGAGGTCCACGCACCGTTACCTTTGTGACAGGTTGCCCACGTGATGTGACCTGTGGTGTGCGCGCCTCGAAACCGAACGGCACGATACCGGTCGTTTCGACGGTCAGTGCCACTGTTCGGGTGATTTCCTGATCCAGGCGAATGAGCAGATACTCGGGTTCAGCACTCGCCCGCAGGCGAAGTGAGCGCGTGGTCACCACATTGACCGGTACATTATGCTCACCCGGTCCGCGCCCGGTAAGATCCACGAAGGGACGCAGATCGCTGACACGCACGTTCCGCACTGTTTCATCATCCGCCAGGACGGTAATATCGACTTCGGGACGCTGGGCGCGTGGCAGACCTTCCTTGTCGATCACAACCAGTCCGGGCGCCAGACCTTCGATATCAACCGGCACATTATCATAGGCGATCGACCGATCCGGATTCTGTGTGTAGGATACGAACACCCACAGCGTAAATGCCAGGATGAGCGCCAGCAGGAGACGTAAAGCTGGCGTATTCAGGAAATCCACGATGACGACCTTTCGAACGCTCTAGTTTTTTAGCGTCTCATCGAGTTGCACCTTGAGCAAACCTGCCAGCATGCTTCGCAGGCGTGCTTCGTTCAGATAGCTTACCATACGCCCGTCGTGCACCAGCGAAATCGCACCGGTTTCTTCGGAAACTACCACTGCAATCGCATCAGATTGTTCGGAAATGCCTTTCGCCGCACGATGGCGTGTGCCAAGGCGCCGTGGTCCGACGATATCTTCACTAAGCGGCAGAACGACGTTCGCAGCCAGGATTCGATTGCCGCGCACAATGACTGCCATATCGTGCAGCGGCGCGTTTGGATAAAAGATATTGAGCAGGAGCGGCACCGCGAGTCGTGCATCGAGAATGACGCCGCGATCCGCATACTCTTGTAGTCCGGTCTCACGCTCGATCACCATCAACGCGCCGATGCCTTGCTGCGAGAGTTGCTGCGCGGCGCGCGAGATACCAATCACCGTTTCAATCAACTCCGACCGGTTGGAGCGCGAGAACGGTCGTCCAAGCAAATCATTGGTGCGCCCCAGGCTTTCCAGTGCGCGACGCAACTCAGGCTGGAACAGCACCGGAATAGCCACGATCAACGCCGGTTGTATTGCATTCTCGATCAGCCAGCGGAGCGTTTCGAGTGGCAAGACCGAACTCAGTACGATCGAAATTGCGAGCAAAATGCCAAAACCGCGCAGCAACTGCACGGCACGCGTGCCGCGAATAACGCCGAGCAGCCAGTAAAAGATCAGTGCAACGATCGCAATATCAAGCAGTGCACGCGGGTCAACGAAGGGATTGAGGCGATCAGCGAGGCGACTGATCCACTCCAGGATGCTACGAATGTCGGGCATAGCGTTCTATCGGTGCAAGGCAATGCCAGGAATAGCCTGTAGTTGAGCATATGCTGCCACTATCCCAGCGATATGGCGTGATGATGCCGCCTTGTATCACATATGCAGGGCAGTGCGTTTTCGGTGGTTTCGTGATCGTCACGCATTGCGTCCCATCATCGTTTCTCTGCCTGTTGCTGTTCGAGCATACGTCTGGCTGCTGCCTGTAATGCTTCGACGCGCTCGATCTCCACGTTTGGCAGTTTCGCAAGGCGGTTGTAGATGCGAATGGCCTGTTCATACTCCTGACGACGCATAAGTGCATCACCCAGCTGGAACAGATTGTCAGTATCGTTCTGATCCAATCCATAGATCTGGTGCATTTCGGCAATCGCATTATCCAGGTCGCGGCGCTGGAGCAGGATACGGATAATCTGCTTCTTTTGCGCAATGGCTTCGCGCGTCATGCCTGCCAGCGTGTACATGAACGAAAGCCACTGGCGCGCTTCAATATCGTTGGGCGCAATATGCACAATTTTGTCGTACAATGCACGTGCCTCGGCATGTTTGCCAAGCATCCAGTGAACTTCAGCTGCCTGCTGCAGGCTGGCGATGGCATCCTTGATCTGCCCCTCTTTGCGCTGTAAGTCGGCGACCCGCACCAGCGCTTCAACGCCTTTATCCAGGAAACCGCGTCGGATGTACATTTTTGCCAGGCGGTTGCCGATTGCAGTATTATTCGGCGCCAGGCGCAGTGCGCTTTCAAGGGCTTCGATGGCGCGATCCAGCATTTGACGCTGCTCGTAGTGGCTTGCCAGTTCTTCAAGTTGCGCCAACGCTTCGTTCAGGCGACCCTGGCGGAAATAAATATCGGAGAGTTTGGTATAGATCGCCCGGTCGTAGGGCAGGAACTGCTTGGCTTCCTGCAGGGCGCGTTCAGCGCCCGCCAGATCGCCGACTGCAGCATACGCTTCGGCCATGCGACGCATGATTTCGCCCTGGGAGAGCGGTGTCGAGAAGGGATAGCGGGCGCTATCGGGGGGTGGCGCCGCCGCTTCCAGTGCGAGGCAGTGCTGGAGTTGCTCCAGCGCCTCGCCAGCCTGACCCAGTGCGATGTAACTGTCCGCCAGCGCCTGATGAACAAGATGCGGCGTCAGGAATGGATCGCGCTCGTTCTGCAGCAGTTCGAGCGCCTGCTCGAACTCAAGAATTGCCGACTGATGCTGACCGGCGTTTTGCTGGATGATGCCGAGAATGTAGTGGAGAACTGGCAGATCAGCTATCAGAAATGCAGCGCGATATTCTGCCTGCACATCATTCAGGCGCTGTGGATGCTGTTTGATCTGTTCGAGAAGGGTTGCCAGCGATTGCCAGACAGCAACCGATTGTTCTCCCATCATCGCCAGCGCCAGATTGATACGCGCAATATTGACCGGATTCCGCTGGTCGAGTTCAAGGGCGCGGCGGAAGGCGATCAGCGCTGCCTCGGTGCGTTCAAGTTTCAGCAGCGCCTGGCCATACTGCGCATGGAGATCGGCGCTGGCAGGCGACCATTGCAGCGCGCGACGATACTCTTCGAGCGCTTTATTTGTCTGCCCCATGCGGAAATAGGCACTAGCCACTACAGAAAGTTGCTGGGCGGCTTCTTCGTTGCGTCCTTCGGCGCGTAATAATTCTGCCAGCCGCGAACGCGGCAGGATCGTATCGGGTGATAACTCGATCAGGCGATAGTAGACATCAATAGCACGTTGCGGTTCACCACGTGCCACATATGTGTCAATCAGCAACTGATACTTGATCAACGCCTCATCTCTGCGCCCATCACGTTCATAGATCTCGCCCAGCCGCAGATGGATCGGAAGGTAGTCTGGGTTGAGCCGAATGACTTCCATGCAGGCATCGTTGGCTGCCAGCATTAATCCCTGCTCAATGTATTTTTCACTTGCCTGCACATACCGCTCACATAGTTCGTCCAATCCTGTTGTGTCGAGTGGCGTAACGGGCGTGGTTGGAGCGCGTTCGGGATGTGGCAGCGCTTCAAGCGCCTCCAGCGGATCGACCGGTTCAGTGGCGACAGAGGCAGTTGCTTCGAATCGCTCACTGTCCATTTTCTGTGCCTCTGGCGAGCGCAAGAAATCGGTGATCGGACGGATCTTGCCCCATGTTTCGGGCATGGGGCTTTCGTGTGGCGGTTCGGGTTCTGGAGTGGGCGGTTGGGGTGACAGTGCACCGGTGCCAAGCGTGCGGAGCTTGGCGAACATGTTTCGTTCGGTCAGATCCTTGGCTTTCTGGCGAAACTCATCGGCGCGTTCGCGCCCCCAGCGTTTGCTCTGGAGGAAGTTTGCCAGCGTTGAGTAGAGGGTTGCCGCGCGTGCAATGTCGTTGAGCTGGATATAGACCTGCGCTGCGCTCTCGTACATCTGGATCATATCGTCGGCTTCGGCGCGTCCGATCGACTCCAGCGGCAGGAGACGAATAGTCTGTTCATACTCGTGCGCTGCTTCATGAAGTTTCCCCAACTCCTGATACGCCTGACCGAGCATATAGTGCGCCGAGAGCGCGTACTCCTGATCACCAGCAGCGCTCTGCAGCAACTCGATAGCGCGCTGATAGTCGCCCCGTTCCTGATACAGTAGTCCCAGACTATAAAAGACGTCACTCCGGTCGGTACCCAGTTTCAGCGCACGCTCATACTGTTCGATGGCGCCATCGATATCGCCAGCTTCCTGCCGTTCGTGCGCCAGTGCAACGATGCGTTCGACTGCGATCTGTGTGCCGCGCAGACTGCCAGTTCCAGCGATCGACAGTGGGATTGCCTCAGCAGCGGCAGGCATCGCTTCGATTGCCGATTGGACTGTCGTTGCCAGGGTATCGTGGAGTGCAGCAATCAATTCCTTGGCTTCGCGGTTGTCGGGCTCATAGCGAAGCGCCGTTTCCGCCAGATCCACTGCCTCTTCGAGGCGCCCGTGTACCTGTGCGCGTCGTGCCAGATCGAGGTATTGCGCTGCTGCTTCCGACCGTGCACCCTGGTCGGCGAGCAACTGTGCCAGTCGCGCCCGCTGATCGTCGGCATCGGGTTGTAGGCGCAGCGCTTCACGCAATGCATCGATCGCGCGCGCTGCCAGTTTTCGGCTGATCTGGAGATCGGCGAGTTGCACGTATGCAGTCGTTGCCGCCTTCGGGTCGCCGAGGCGCTCGTAGGTGCGCGCCAGATATTCCAGATAGAACGGATTGCTGGCATCAGTGCGGTGCAGTTCATCGAACATCTGGAGTGCCTGTGCGTATTTTGCTGTGTTGAAGAGCGCTACTGCGGCGGCTGAGCGTGCGTCGAGATCGTGGGGAAACTCCTGAAGCGCGCGAATTGCCTGTTTCAGCGCCTCGTCCCAGTTCATGAGCCGCGCAGCCTCACGGCTTTGCTCCATAGCGCGGTCGAACAATGCGCGATTGCCTGGCATGAATGACCTCTAATGCGGCAAACTGGTGTGGATGCTCCTTCATCGGAGCACGTGACTCCAGTGGCGCGACGGATCGCGCAAGAAATCAATGATAATGATAGCACAAAACGGTCGTATCAGGGAACAGGTATGATGAGAACGCCTTTCATGTACTATTTCAGGCGACGTTGAGCGCCAGAGACCGGATAGCGTTGCGCGATTGGCAACCGACGGTAATCGGCAGCATCAATGATAATGTGTTCTTCACACAAGGCCCGGTCAGACATGCGTGAAAAGATGCGCGGATCGATCTCTTCCGGTTTGCGATTGCTAGTAATGACGGTTGGCAGTGCAAAATTGTACCGGTGGTTGATGATCTGAAAGAGTTTTTCACGCGCCCATGGAGTGGTATTTTCTGTGCCAAGGTCATCCAGAATAAGGACGTCTGCCTCACGAATATCCTCAAAACGTTGATCGTACTCGATCTCGCTCGACGGACCGAACGTCGAGCGCAGATGGTCGAGCAGGTCGGGAACAATTGCAAAGAGGACACGGTAGTGGTTCCGGAGCAGTTGATTGGCGATGGCAGCCGCAAGATGTGTTTTGCCACAGCCATAGTTGCCAAACAGAATGAGCCATCCGCGTGGGTGGCGGGCATACTCCTGTGCGCGCAGATAGGCGCGACGCACACCAGGCACATTGGGGTTGAAGGTCTCGAACGTCTTATCGAGGAATGCTGCTAGGTTGCTGATCTCCAGCAGGCGCGCTGCGTCGCGCTGCTCCTGTTCCGCCAGTTTGCAGACGCACGGGAAGAGTTTGGCAAAATCGGGATGACCGTATGGAACTGCTTTCTTATAGAAACCGGCGCCGCCGCAGTGCGGACATTCCGCGCTACTGGAGGTCGGAGACGTCACTGCCACGGCGGAAGAGGTCGCCGTAGGCGCCGCTGGTATATTTCTCGACATCGATAGGTCGGTCGGCACGATCCTGCGCATCGTTTCGTCCATTGGCAGCCCACCTCTCGAGTATCTTTTTGACATAACGCCACGAACGAACGTTCGCACGTACTGCTTCCCGCAGTGCATCTTCAATCCAGTGCGCCGGGTAGCGCTCCTCCGCTTCGCGCAGGTCTTCGAGCAGCATGGGAGTCACCAGTCCGATATTCTGCTCGTACAGGGCGATCAGCGATGGGCGCTCATCGGGCAGAGAGGGGTTGGGTGTGAGCGCAGCGCTCGCCTGCCCTACCTGTTCGACCCACGCACGGTTGGCGGCGGTGTTCACGACGTACCAGCTGACGCTGCGCGCGCCATCGGGTAGCGCAACGTGGAGAAGAGTGGTGCGACGCACAGCGGCGTCGATCCCCTCAGCAAGCAGTTCTTCTGGCGGACGTAAGCGTGTAATAGCACGCAACCCGCGTCGCAAGACACGATCCGCCGCCAGGTCGTCCCAACTGATCCGCCGTGGCGCCGGTCCACGCTGGCGGCTCAGGCGATAGAATACGTGCAGCGTTACCTTGAGTTCGCTGGGGAGCGTGATCTGCGGCAGCACCTCAGTGAAGAACTCAACCGGCAGTCCAACCAGCGTGTCAGTTGTGAAACCGGTGAACGCCATCCGCGCCTGCACTCCTGTATGCATAACATGCATGTTCTAAGACGATTATATACCGAGATATTTATCATTCCAACAGGATCATCCCAAAGAGCGGGCATGTCAGTACCCCTCTGGCGTGCGATAGGTCAGATCCATGAACCGTGTCGTTGATGGATCGAAACGCATCGACACTACGCCAACGGGACCGTTCCGATGTTTGGCGATATGAATTTCGGCGATGCCTTTCTTGTCGGTGTTCGGGTCGTACAACTCTTCACGGTAGATGAACATAACAATGTCAGCATCCTGCTCGATCGACCCCGACTCGCGCAGATCGCTCAGCATTGGTATGTGGCTGGTGCGCCCTTCGACAGCGCGTGAGAGTTGTGAAAGTGCAATCACCGGTACATTCAACTCGCGTGCCAGCGCCTTCAATCCGCGCGAAATCTCACTTACCTCCTGCACGCGATTCTCGGAACGGCGTCCCTGCATCAATTGCAGATAGTCGATAATAATCAGGTCTACCCCGACGCGCGCCTGGAGTCGGCGCGCGCGACTGCGCACGTCCATGATGCTTAACCCTGCAGTGTCTTCGATATAGATTGGAGCGGCTGCCAGGCGTCCCATCGCACTGATAACGCGCTCCATTTCTTCCTCGCGCAACTGCCCTAGGCGCAGGCGGTGCGTATCGATCGATGTCTCCATCGAGAGTAGGCGCTGCACCAATTGTTCACGGCTCATTTCCAGGCTGAAAATGCCGACCGTTCCCTGGTACTGCATGGCTACATTGTGGGCAATGCTCATCACCAGGCTGGTTTTACCCACACCGGGACGCGCTGCGAGAATGATCAGGTCGCTTCGCTGCAATCCGCCGGTCAGTTGATCAAGATCGCGGAAGCCGGTCGGCAACCCGACCACTTCGCCGCGATGATCCTGGAGGTAGTTGATCTGCTCATAGTACGCATCGATGACCTGACCGATATGAATGAAATCTTGGTTAGTGCGGCGTTGAGAAACCTCAAACAGGATCTGTTCGGCAAGGTCGAGCGTTGTCTCAATATCCTGCTGCTCCTCGTACCCTAGCGCAGCAATCTTGCTACCGGCTGCAATCAGGCGACGGAGCAGAGCAGTGCGCTCGACGATCCGCGCATAGTATTCGACATGGTACGACGTCGGAACACTATCGACGAGTTCTGCCAGGTAGAGCACGCCGCCAACGGCTTCGAGTTGGTTACGGCGACGCAGTTCCTCAGCGACGGTGCGAGTGTCGGGGGGGATGCGGGCGTTGTAACACGCCAGCATTGCTTCATAAATCTGAACGTGCCGTTGCAGGTAGAAGTAATCCGCCTGCAACCAGGGCGCAATTGCAATAATGGCATCGCGATTGAGCAGGATCGAGCCGAGTGTTGCCTTCTCAGCATCGATGCTGTGTGGTAGATCGGGAAGTGTGGTCATAGGATCCCCGGCATCGAACACCGCTTTTCCCGGTTGAGCGTCCATCTTCTGGCGTCATGTGATGCAGAAGCGTTTTCACCCGGTTCTCGACAGGTTATCCCACGTCTGTCCACATGCGCCCTGAGAAGCGATAATGTGCCAGGGCGCTTTGCCGTGGCACATTATCTAGACCGGATGTGCTATCGAATGTCGCAGACGATCAGACTGTCTCTGGCTCCGGAGGCAACTGGATTGCCCCTTCCTCTCCCTCAACGACGACATTGACCACTGCCTCGACGCCCGCCATCAAGCGAATGGTTACCGGATAGATACCAATGCGCTTGATCGGCTCTTCCAGTTGGACCTTGCGGCGGTCGAATTCTACGCCGAGGATCTCGCCAATCTTCTCGGCGATATCGCTGCTGGTGATCGAACCGTACAACCGGTCGAGTTCACCAACGCGCGCAGTGAAGCGCAGGGTTTGCCCGTGCAGGCGTGCAACAATTGCCTGCGCATCGCGGCGCGCCGCTTCTTCGCGCCGCCGCTGCGCGGCGAGGCGCTCTTCGGCCTGCCTGATCTGTCCGCGCGTTGCCAGCACCGCCATCCCGCGCGGAATAAGATAATTGCGGCCATATCCGCCGGACACTTCACGGATCTCGCCAGCAGTGCCAAGATTGGCAACGTCTTGTGTCAACACAACTTTGATTTTGCTCCCCACAGTCAGGCTCCTGCAAAGATATTCTGCCAGATAACAATAAGGAAGCGCCGTTGCCAGCCAGGGCATCGGGCGCATTCAAACAGCGACTATAGTATCACAGGATTGCCAGGAGCGCAACGGGCGCGAGTGTCAAGGGTCGTAACTATACTATTCACGCCTGGAGTGACACACACGCCTGGAAGCATTATCCTGCGTTCGTCACGTCTGCGAGGGCAGGATGCACTCGCTTCCAGGAGAAATACGAACGTTTATCGAGAGTCGCGCTGCTGACACTCGAAAACTCTGCTATCTAGCAATGCCGTGTGTTGCTGAGAGCAATCTGTCTGGCTCTTTTGTCACCCGGAACGATAATACAACTACCCATATCTCAGGATGCACAGGCATGAATAATTGCTGCAAGATCGTGCAACCCTTCGACTACAGCGATCGGTTGGGGAGTGTCGGGCGGTAACGTCGCCCCGTGGCGATTGACCCAGATAGCGCGCATGCCTGCCATAGCCGCTCCGTGCAGGTCGTGTTCGGGCGAATCGCCGACGAAGATTGCTTCATGGGGCGCAACTGCCAGGGCGCGCAGTGCAATGTGAAAGATCTGTGGGTCCGGCTTGGCGCAGCCGACTTCTTCTGAGACGATGATTGCGTGCATATACGAGGATAAGTGGAAGCGCTCAATCTTCGGGCGCTGCGACCATGACGGTCCGTTCGTTACAAGAGCGAGACGATAGCGCGCGCCAAGGTCTGTTAGCAACGCTGGCGCTTCTGGATCAAGGGTGAGCGTATCGAACCAGATATCACGGTAGCGCGTGGAAGCGTCGTCGATAATACGCTGATCGATAATTCCCTGGGTGCGCAGAAAGTCGGGCAATTGCTCAATCCAGATCTTCGCAGCCAGCGCTGTGTGCACCAGCGTCTCCAGATCGTAGCGCGTATATGCGGCAACGTTCGCCAGTGCACTGCGCAGGCAGGCGATCCAGTGCGCCCGGAGATCGTACAGGGTGTTATCGAGATCAAAAAGCACGGCGCGGATCATAGGGTTGTGATCCTTCTCATTCAGCAGATGCATCGTCGCCAGGAGTACCGTCCACTATCATGTTCGACCAGTTCAATGCGTCTCTGCGTTGCCAGATATTCCAGGTGTGCCAGCGTTTCTGCCATAGCAAAGCGTATCTGGTGTGATGTGAGTTCCTGGAGTGGAAACACTGCCGTGCATACATCGTATGCAGTCGCTCCTGCACCAACGGCGCGTTCCATAGCTGCCAGACGCTCGGCGTGATGGATGCGCAGTTCTTCAAGGCGTTCATGGAAGCGTGTGATCGGCGGTCCGTGTCCCGGCAATGCCAATGCCACGTCAAGTTTCGCCAGGCGGTCGAGCGATGCGAGAAACTGCGCCAGGGGATTGCCGTGCGTCCGTCCCCACAGCCCAACGTTGGGCGTAATTTTAGTCAGCACTGCATCGCCGCAGATCAGCAGGCGTTCTTCTGCGCAGTAGAACACCAGATGATCGTCGCTGTGTCCGGGCGTTGCAACCGGCACGAATACGCGCTTGCCGATTGTCAACGGCTCACCAGCCGAAAGATAGGTCAAGACGACCGGTGTTGGATGAGTCATCAAGCGCAGGTTGACGATATCTTCCGTAACAGTTGCCATCAGGTCGCATGGCATTCCGTGCGCACCAAAGAAAGTAGCGGTTATCTCGTGAGCGCGTGAGTCGCTGTGCCACTGGGCTCGGGCAAATGCCGCTTCGCCTGCTGAAAGCGCCACTGGTGCACCAGACAGGCTCTGGAGCCAGCCCGCCATGCCATAGTGATCGGGATGTGCGTGGGTCAGAACAATGCGCCGGATCAGTGCCGGATCGACGCCATATCGGTTGAATGCTTCGCGCCATGCTGCCTGACCTGGCGGATAATTGAGTCCAGCGTCGATAATTGTCCATCCATCATCATCACGCATCAGGTAGGCATTCACGATTCGCAATGGGAATGGCAGCGGCAACTGAACCTGATGGATACCTTCCATGGTATCATGCCTTTCGTACAACAGATCATCAAGGACCATGCGTGATCGACATCGACATTGAAGAATTGCAGATTTGGGCTCGCGAATGCGGTGACATTGCGCTGCGCCTGTTCAATCGAGTCAAAGCTCAACGCAAAGCCGACAACAGCCCGGTCACTGAAGCGGATGTAATGATTGAGCGGATGCTGGTCGAACGTCTCGCACAGCGCTACCCGGATCACGGCATTATCGGCGAGGAGCAGACAAAGATTGACACTACCAAAGAGTACGTATGGGCGCTCGACCCAATTGATGGAACCGCATCGTTCGTCGCGGGTCTGCCGGTGTGGGGGATTTCGATCGGGTTGTTGCATCGCGGGGTTCCGTGTGCAGGACTGTTTTACATGCCCCTGACTGACGACTGTTACTGGGCGCTTGGGGATCGTGCATTCCTTGGTCAGCAAACGATTAGCGTTGTTGTGGCGGCAGATCACGAATGGAACAGTGAAGACTGGCTGGCTATCCCCTCTGACGCGCATCGTCGGCTCGACATCGATTTCATTGGTAAGACGCGCAGCCTGGGTTCTGCTGCTGCCGCGATCTGTTACGTGGCACGCGGTTCGGCGCTGGGTGCCGTTCTAACCTACGCAACCATCTGGGACCTGGCGGGCGGGATTGCGATTCTGAAGGCTGCTGGCGGTGTCGGCGTCACTCTGTCGGGTGTACCGCTCGATAACGTCGCACTGCTGGAAGGACGGGTCATACGCGAGCCATTGCTATTTGGCGCTCCGGGCACTGTCGAGGCGCTCCGTTGCCGTATTCGGGCGCGTCGCTGAAATCAACAGAACAGTTCGGAGGGAGGTTTCCCTCCGAACTGTTTTCTTGCACCGTACCTTGAACCAGACTATCGCTTCGTGTACTGCGGCCGCTTGCGCGCGCGCTTGAAACCGGCTTTCTTACGTTCTTTCATGCGTGGATCGCGCGTGATCAGCCCGGCCTTCTTCAGCGTAGGGCGGAAATCGGGATTGGCATCGAGCAGGGCGCGGGTGATACCATGACGCACTGCCTGCGCCTGCCCGCTAATGCCGCCGCCGCGCACCTTAACCAGCACATTGTAGGTGCCGATTGTACCGGTCAGTTCTAGCGGTTTAAGAATCTCACGGGCGTACAACTCGCGCGTGCCGAAGTACTCGCGGATCGACTTGCCATTGACGATGATCTCACCGCTGCCGGGAAACAACCGGACCCGCGCCACAGCAGTCTTACGGCGTCCTGTTCCCTGAAAATAGCGCTTTTCGATCATGGGTTGCTCCAGTACACACTGCTAGCCGCGAGGTCGCGGTTGGTAGACTTTTGGTTGCTGTGCCGCGTGCGGATGTTTTGGTCCGGCATAAATCTTCAGTTTCGTCAACTGCCGACGTCCCAGGCGAGTTTTGGGCAGCATACCTTTCACGGCAAAGCGCAGCACACGCTCTGGATGCTTTGCCATCAACTGCTTAAATGATACCGCCTTGAACCCGCCGGGGTAGTTCGAGTGGCGGTAATACATTTTCTGCTCCGGCTTCTTACCAGTTAGCCGGATACGTTCGGCATTGACGACGATCACGAAGTCACCGCCATCGATATACGGGCTAAACGTCGGTTTGTGCTTGCCGCGCAGCAGGGTTGCAATCTGCGTTGCGAGCCGACCGAGAGTCTGGTTCGTCGCATCGATCACATACCAATCGCGCTGCACTTCCGACGCCTTTTGCGCGTAGGTTTTCATAGTTGCATCCTCATCTAAGGTACTCCATGCAGTGCGGCAGGTTCGTCCGACGTACCCTTTCCATCTTCCGGATAGCGCACTGCCATCAGGTAGAGACCGTGTGCTGGCGCTAGCACTCTGGCGCGTCGGTCTTCACCTGCCAGCACTGCTGCAAACCGGTCGGCGTCGATTCGCCCCTCACCGACCTGAATAAGCGTTCCAACCAGATTCCGCACCATATGGCGGAGGAAAGCATTCGCCGCAATATCAATCAGCACCAGCGGCTGTCCCCACACTTCAGCACGCGTGCAGCGCGCCTCATAGCAGGTCCGAACCGTCGATCCTTCCTGCGGTCCGTCGCTTAGCGGTGCAAAATCATGTGTTCCGATCACCTGCCTCACCGCAGCGTCCATTGCGGATGTATCGAGGCGGCGCGGCACGTATGCCGCGTGGCGGCGCAGCAGCGGCGAGGGCGTGCGACCATTGTCGATGACGTAGCGATATTCACGACGTACTGCCGAGTAGCGTGCATGAAAATCATCGGGTGCTTCCCAGGCGGCAAGAACACCAACATCTTCTGGCAGAATGCCGTTCAACCCCCGTACAATCGTAGATATCGTATGGCGGGTATCAGTTCGGACATTTGCCACCTGTCCACGGGCATGCACCCCGGCGTCGGTACGTCCAGCCAGCGTCATCCGGCGGCGCTCACCAGTCAGTTGCTGCCAGGCAGCTTCAAGTACCCCCTGGACCGATCGGCCATTCGTTTGCCACTGGGAGCCGACAAAATCGGTACCGTCATACTCAATCCGTAACGCGATGTTTCGCATTTAGATCAGTTCGATCTGCACCATCGTTGCGCCATCGCCCTGGCGCTGCCCCAACTTCGTGATACGGGTAAAACCACTAGTGCGATCGGCATACTCAGTTGGTGCAAAACTGAAGAGCCGACGCATTGCCGTCTTGCTCGCCAGCCGCGAAAGCGCCATCCGCCGGTTATGGGGCGTATCCTGGCGAGCCAGCGAGATCAACTTTTCTATTTCTGGTTGAACAGCTTTGGCTTTTGCCAGCGTCGTCCGAATCCGGCGATGCTCGATCAGGGCAATCATCAACCCGCGGATCAACGCCTCACGCTGCTCTTTTTCCCTGCCAAGCTGGTATCCCTTTTTGCGGTGTCGCATAGCACTTCCTCATCAACCCTCGATCTCTGCACGCGCCGTGTGCGATGTCTGACCGATCCGTGGAATGTAACCGCGTTCAATCAATTTATCGCGGATTTCTTCCATCGATTTTTGTCCCAGGTTCCGCACCGACAGCAGTGCCTTTTCGTCCATTTCAAGTACCTGACCAACTTTAGTAATATCGGCGCGCTTGAGACAGTTGTAGGTACGTGTTGAGAGATCGAGCTCCTCAATCGGTGTATCATAAATATCTGCCGGGATAGCCAGTCCGTTGGGCGCCGCAGCTGGTTCTGCTTCTTTCGAGACGCGATTGAAGTCGGCAATTGTCTGCGAATACTGAACCAGCACCTGCGCTGCGTGGCTGAGCGCATCACCAGGCTTGATCGTTCCATCAGTCCAGATTTCGATCAACAGACTATCGATATCGGTCGCCTGCCCCACGCGAATATGTTCAACTACATAATTGACCTTGGGGACAGGAGTAAAGATCGCATCAATCGGAATTTCGCCAATTGGCAGTGCGTCGCGCTGATCCGCTGGCAGGTAGCCACGTCCGCGTTCGACCGTCATTTCCATATCAACAGCAGCATCGTCGCGATCGATCATACAGATATAGTGGTTAGGATTAACGATTTCGACATTACTAGGCGCATCAATATCCGCAGCGCGAACAATACCTGCGCCGCGCTTCGACAGCGATATTTTCACAGGACGTTCGGCATAGGAACGCAAACGAACACCTTTGATGTTCAAGACAATCTCAGTGACGTCTTCTCTGACCCCCGGAATAGTCGAGAACTCGTGAAATACTCCTTCAATCTTGATCTTCGTAATCGCTGCACCAGGGATGGAGGAGAGCAAAACGCGGCGCAGTGCATTCCCGAGCGTATGCCCATACCCTGGATCGAGCGGCTCAATTTTGAACCGTCCGTAATTTTCAGCAGCAGTAACGACTTCAACCTTTGGCATGGCGATATCCAGCATAATCGCCTCCTTTTCTGGCCGATCACATGATCCGGGTTCCACGCGATAATCATGCCAGCGTTCCGCTGTGCAGCGTCAGGAACCCGGAACCGATCAGCGACTGTAGAACTCAACAATCAATTGTTCGTTGATGCCCGGCTCTGCATCTTCACGACGCGGCATCGCGACCACCTCACCAGAAAGATCCGCTGGATTCAGGCGGAGCCAATCGGGTGTTTTGTGGCGCGCGAGCGCACCGCTATCGATCAGATTCTTAAAGTATGTGCGACGGCGGCTCTCCGGTCGAACGGCTATCGTTTCCCCGACATTCACCGTATACGACGGGATATTCGTTTTCCGCCCGTTCACGGTAATATGCCCGTGGGAGACCAGTTGCCGCGCCTGGGCACGGGTGGTTGCGAAGCCCAGGCGATACACGACATTATCGAGTCGCCGCTCGAGCAAAATAAGTAGGTACGCGCCAGTCTCACCAGGAAAGCGTTGCGCCTTCTCGAAAGTACGGCGAAACTGGCGTTCCAGCACGCCGTAGATATAGCGCGCCTTCTGTTTTTCGAGCAGTTGCAACCCATAATCCGACACCTGCCGTCGGCGCGCCGACGGCCCATGCTGACCAGGAGGAAACGGCCGTTTTGCCAGGATGCGTTGCCCCTTATCTGTAATGCCGATCCCCAGACGTCGGCTGACTTTTCCTACAGGTCCCAGATAGCGAGCCATCAATCACTCCTCAGTCATCTCTCAGACACGCCGGCGCTTGGGCGGTCGGCAACCATTGTGTGGAATCGGCGTCACGTCGGTGATCGCAGTCACCTGCAAGCCAGCTGCCTGCAGCGACCGGATCGCCGCTTCGCGTCCAGCGCCCGGTCCTTTCACGAAGACTTCAACCTGACGCATGCCGTTCTCCATCGCCTTGCGTGCCGCATTTTCAGCTGCCACCTGAGCTGCATACGGCGTGCTTTTGCGGGATCCTTTGAAGCCACTCTGTCCGGCGCTTGACCAGCAGATCACATTCCCGGACGAATCGGTGATTGTAACAATCGTATTGTTAAATGTGCTCTGGATATGCGCCTGACCGCGCGGCACATTCTTCTTTTCACGGCGTTTGCCACGCTGTCGTTTAGTTGGGGTTGCCGAACTTTTTGCTGCTTGCTTTGCCATGCTATCTCCCTGCCCTGCTGCGCCGGATGCACGATTGCATCGCCGGTGTACGTGCAATCGTTATCCAGCAACACAGCTTACTTCTTCACTGTCTTCTTCTTGATGCCAATCGCTGGACCTCGGCGACCGCGGCGGGTGCGCGCATTGGTGCGGGTGCGCTGACCGCGCACTGGCATGCCTTTGCGATGACGCAGACCGCGGTAGCAACCGATGTCCATCAGGCGCTTGATATTCATCTGGATTTCGCGGCGCAGATCGCCTTCGACGCGATACTCACGCTCGACAATTTCACGGATCCGTGAAATCTCCTCTTCGGTTAGATCGCGTACTCGGGTTGCGGGGTTGACGTTTGCTTTACGCAGCACCTCAGCCCCGTTAGAGCGCCCGATACCGAAGATATACGTAATGGCGATTTCGATCCGTTTGTTGCGCGGGAGATCAACCCCTGCAATGCGTGCCATACGCTCCTCTTACTGACTGATGTTGCGCGCCGCCAGGCGACGCAACCGCACATCTCCTGCGGAACGATGCATTTCACCTCATCGATCCGCCTCCTCTAACGTTCATCCCTGGCGCTGCTTATGCTTGGGTTGTCGGCTACAGATAACGCGTAGCACACCCTTGCGTTTGATAACGCGGCAATATTCGCAGCGCGGCTTGACCGACGCTCGAACTTTCATGCTTGTTCCTTTCTATGCCAACAATCAACAAGATGCAACGTTTCAACAAAAGGATACCATCCTTTCTACCGCGCCCTGCGCGGAAGACTCACAAGATACGCTTCTCTGTTCACTTGTAGCGATACGTAATGCGCCCGCGCGTCAGATCGTAGGGCGACAATTCGACCAGCACCCGATCTCCTTTGAGAATGCGAATATAATTCATTCGCATACGACCCGAAATATGAGCCAGCACTTCATGCCCATTTTCAAGCTTTACGCGAAACATGGCATTTGGCAATGGCTCAGTAATCGTTCCTTCCATCTCGATGACATCTTTTTTTTTGGACATGCTGCTCCTTTCTTGCTACGCGCTCTTGTCAGAAGGTGTCGCGCTGACAGCATATTTGTTGAGTGCTTCAATCATACTGCGTGTCACCTGCGAAATCTCACGGCGCCCATCGATTTCGACCAGCACCCCCTGGTCACGATAGTACTCGATCAGCGACATCGTTTGGGCAAAATAGACTTCGAGCCGATGGCGCGCCGTTTCCATCGTATCATCGCTGCGCTGATACAGTTTCCCACCGCAATCATCACAGACATTCGGATGTTTTGATGGGAAATAGTAAATATTATACGTCGAGCCACAGGTTTTGCAAGTCTGTCGCCCGGCGATACGCCGCAGCAGCATATCTTCCGGCACACGAATGTAAAGGACGATATCGATCCGCCGCCCTTGTTTGTTGAGCTCCGCTTCGAGCGCCCGCGCCTGCTCGCGGGTGCGTGGGAATCCGTCGAAAATCACGCCCCGACTGCAATCGGGCTGACTGATGCGTTCGACAATCATGCGAATGACTACTTCATCTGGCACCAGTTCACCACGATCCATATACGACTTCGCTAGCATACCGAGTTCCGTTCCCTGGCGAAGCGCCGCGCGGAACAGATCGCCGCTGGCAACGTGCACCATTCCGGTATGCTCCTCGAGATATTTCGCCTGGGTGCCTTTCCCGGCGCCAGGCGCTCCGAGCAGAATGATATCCATGGCACAACCCTCTGCACGTCGTCGAACGCCGGTGGTCAGCGATTGATGAACCCTTCATAATTGCGCATGACCAGTTGAGCTTCCAACTGTCGCATTGTATCGACCGCTACACCGACCACGATCAGTAGCGCCGTGGCGCCCAGTCCAATTGGCACGCCGGTAAGTTGCTGCGTAATAAAGGGTAGGATTGCGACAATGCCCAGGAACAGTGCGCCAATTCGTGTAATCCGGCTCACCACCTGGTCGAGATACTCCTCGGTGCGTTTCCCCGGTCGAATACCCGGAATAAACCCACCGTTGCGCTGCAGCATCTCTGGGATGTTTTGCTGGTCAAAAATAACCTTTGTGTAGAAGTAGGTAAAGAAATAGACAAGCACGAACAGCGCAATCGAGTACACCAGCGTCCCGCCGCCGTACTGCGGACTAAACGTTTGATACGTAAAGCATGCAATTTGCTTGAAGACACCCGCTCCCGGCGGTGCAATCTGTTCCGGGCAGGCATACGATGCAATCGTGCCTGGAAAGATGATGATGCTCTGCGCAAAGATCAGCGGGATCATACCCGCCATGTTGACCTTCAGCGGAATATGACTGCTCTGCCCGCCATACACACGATTACCGCGCACGCGCTTGGCGTACTGTACCGGGATGCGTCGTTGCCCCTCGTGCATCAAGACGATACCCACAATTGTTCCCAGGGCAATAGCCAGGAACGACACCAGCCCGATAATTTGCTCAATGCCTCCCAGTTCAACAGTCGTGAACGCCTGAATGATCAATCCCGGCAAACCGGCAACAATCCCGGCGAAGATGATCATCGACACGCCGTTGCCAATCCCGCGCTCCTGGATCTGTTCGCCGAGCCACACCAGCAGCATCGTTCCCGCCAGCATGCTCACCAGGATGGTAAAGGTCGGAAAGAAATTATTTACAATATCGAACGGCGTCTGGAAAAGCGCTTGCCCGGTGCCAAGACTGCGTTCAAGTGTCAGCGTTTGCCCATAGGCCTGCAACAGCGCCATTGGAATGGTCAGGTAGAACGTGATGCGGTTCAGGCGCATGCGTCCCTGTTCACCCTCTTTGCGCAATTCTTCCAGCGCCGGGATGAGCGGCACGAGCAGTTGCAGAATGATCTGGGCAGTAATGTAGGGGTAGACTCCCATCGCTGCCACTGATAGGTTCTGCAGTGCGCCGCCAGCGAAAATGTTGAGGAGTTGTGCCAGTTGATTCCCCTGCAACGCGATCCGCAAACTTTCCAGCGCGGCTGGGTCGATGTTTGGCACAGGAATATGCGCGATTAATCGGAAGAGCAATAGCATCGCCAGCGTAAACAGGATGCGCTGACGTAGATCAGGCAACCGGAGCGCATTGACAACCGATTCAAGCATGCAAATCTCCTTTATTCAGAAAGCGGTTGGCACCGTGATCGCCCGCGCCTCACGCCTTCTGCAGTGTTTCCACCTTGCGGCTGTGCCGGGGCGGGTTGGGTCCCCGACTACGACTGCGCCGTTCCACAACCCATGGCGTTTCGATAGCAGCACCGCCAGCTGCTTCGATTCGCGCCCGAGCACTGGCGCTGAACTTATGCGCGTGGATCGTCAGTTTACGCTCCAGTTCGCCGTCCCCAAGAATCTTAACCGGCTTCGCCGGATGAATCCATCCCTGGGCGATCATCTCCTCAATGGTCAGTTCAGTTCCATCAGGAACGTCATTCAGTTGACCGATATTGATCACCTGATACTCAACTCGCCAGCGATTCTTGAAGCCGCGCAGTTTAGGCATTTTGCGGGTGATACGCATCTGCCCGCCCTCGAACGACGGTGATGGTTTGGGACCGGAGCGCGCTTTCTGACCCATCATACCTTTGCCGCCGGTTTTGCCCTTCCCCGAGCCAATGCCACGCCCGATGCGCTTGCGCTCACGGTGTGCTCCCGGCGCTGGTTTCAAATCATGCAGTTTCATGATTCAGTTCCCCCATTGTGCCCCGATTCAGCGCCCGTTTCGGCATCTGGCGAGGTATCATCAGCGATTTCTTCAACACTGACCAGGTGGCGAACTTTGAAGACCATCCCGCGAATGGTCGGCGTATCGTCGTGGATGACGACGCTGTTCAGCTTGCGTAACCCAAGCGAACGGATGGTTGCTTTCTGGTCGCGACCATACCCAATCGCACTCTTGCGATACGTGATTTTCAATTTGGACATCGTCTACGCCTCCTGCTCCTGAGGCGCCGGTTCGCGCCGCATGCGCCGCAGGTTCAGTTCGTGCGGCGTCATCCCACGCATACGCGCCTGTTCTTCGAGCGATGTCAGCGCACTTAGCGCCTTAAACGTTGCCTTCACCACGTTAATCGGATTGTTGCTGCCGTACCGTTTCGAGAGCACGTCTTTGATACCTGCCATCTCAAGCACCGGGCGCACGCCGCGCCCGGCAATCACACCGGTACCCGGTGCAGCCGGGAGCAGGCGCACCTTGGAAGCGGCAAACTCCATCTGCACTTCGTGCGGAATGGTCGTACCGGAGAGCGGCACCCGAATCAGGTTCTTTTTCGCCGCCTCCACACCCTTGCGGATCGCATCGGGCACTTCAGCCGCTTTGCCCATGCCAATGCCAACATGCCCTTTGCCGTCGCCCACGACGACAACAGTGCTGAAACTGAAGCGGCGCCCGCCTTTGACCACTTTCGAAACGCGGTTGATCTGTACTACGCGCTCTTCGAGTTCGAGTTCATCCGCATTAATGCGTCGCTTGATCACTTTTACACTCCGTCAAGGCTAGAGGTTACGGTTGAAGGTGGCACCTGTAACCTGCAACTGTGCCGCTGGACAGAGCCGGTCACGTTATCAGAACTGGAGTCCGCCCTCACGCGCCGCATCGGCAAGCGCCTGTACCCGCCCGTGATACTTGAACCCGCCGCGGTCGAAGACGACCCGCTCAATGCCAGCGGCTCTGGCACGTTCAGCAATCGCAGCGCCAACCACCTTCGCTCGTTCAGTTTTCGTCTTTCCAGTCAGCAATGCGCGTAATTCAGGCTCCACAGTGGAGGCGGCTGCCAGCGTTCGCCCGACTGTGTCGTCAATAATCTGCGCATAGATATGCATATTACTGCGAAAGACACACAGCCGTGGTCGTTGTGGAGTGCCACGAACCTTTTTCCGCACACGGCGGTGGCGTCGGATTCGCAGTTCTCGTGGTGTTCGTTTTGCCATAGCGATCTGCTCCTGGGGGCAGAGATGACCATCCCCTGCCGCTGCTGAGTCGCAAAAAGGTTCTGAAAGCGTTATCGCGCTTTCCCTGCCTTGCCCGCCTTGCGACGAATCCGCTCGTCATGATACTTAATGCCATACCCTTTGTACGGATCCGGCGGGCGCAGCGCACGCAGTTTTGCTGCTTCTTCGCCGACTTTCTGCTTATCGATACCTCGTATGATCACCTGCTGCGGTTCATTCGCGCTGCGACGCTCCAGCACCTCGAAGGTGATCCCTTCGGGCGGGGTCACACGGATCGGATGGGAGAATCCGACTTGAAGGATCAGATTTTTCCCTTCACGCGCGGCGCGATACCCAATGCCGGTGATCTCCAGAATCCGCTGATACCCTTCGGTTACGCCCGTCACCATATTGGCGATCAGCGAACGCGTTAACCCGTGCAGGGCGCGGTAACGTTTATCGTCCGAAGGACGCGCAACCGTAATCACGCCGTTCTCGTGCTTGATAAGCATTTCCGGCGAGAATTGTTGTGAGAGCGTCCCTTTTGGACCTTTTACAGTCACCCGGTTATCCTCTGTGATCGTCACCTCGACGCCACGCGGGACCGGGATTGGTTTTTTGCCAATACGCGACATAATGTTCACTCCTCGGCGCTACCAGACGTAACAGAGAACCTCGCCGCCGACGCGCTGCCGCCACGCCTCGTGTCCCGCCATTACCCCGCGCGGGGTCGAAAGAATGCTCAACCCCAATCCGCCGCGTACCCGCGGAATGTCGGCACGTTTGGTATAGATGCGCAGTCCCGGCTTACTCACACGCTTCAGCCCAGTAATCACCGGTCGCCGATCAGGAGTGTATTTCAACGTGATAATGATCGTGTCGCGTGGCTTGCCCTGCTGCACCGTGAAATCCTGGATGAACCCCTCGCGCTTAAGGATTTGCGCGATAGCGAGTTTCATCTTCGACGACGGAATCGACACTGTTGCATGGCGGGCCATACACGCATTCCGAATGCGGGTCAGCATATCGGCAATTGGATCATGCATCACTGCGGTCCTCCTTCATCTCCGGACTGACTGTAGGCATCGAATCTGCTCACCAGCTCGATTTTGTTACACCGGGGATCAACCCGCGCAGTGCGTGCTCGCGGAAGCAAATGCGGCACATGCCAAACTTCCGCATATATGCACGCGGACGCCCACAGATCTTGCAGCGGTTGTAGGCCCGCACTTTATACTTTTGCGGCCGCTGTGCTTTGACGATCAACGCCTTTCGTGCCAAATCAGAATCTCCTTATTATAAATAGTCTGGGCAGGTTAGCACCTCTGATTGATCGGCGCTCCTGCCTGGGCGCACCTAATCACGAAACGGCATGCCGAGCCGCTTGAGCAATGCATACCCCTGTTCATCGTTGGGTGCAGTGGTCACGATCACCACCTCGAGGCCACGGATTTTATCGATCTTATCATAGTCGACCTCTGGGAAGACGATCTGTTCGCGCAGGCCGATCGAGTAGTTGCCGCGTCCATCGAATGAACGACGACTGACGCCACGAAAATCGCGCAGGCGTGGCAGCACCAGGTTCATCAACCGGTCAAGGAATGACCACATGCGCGGACCACGCAGTGTTACCATGACTCCAATCGGCATCCCCTGACGTACCTTAAACGCTGCAATTGACTTTCTGGCACGGGTAATCACCGGCTTTTGACCGGCAATTGCTGCCAGATCCGCCGTCGCAGCATCGAGCGCCTTCGGGTTCTGGATCGCCTCACCCAGTCCGATGTTCAGCACAATTTTCTCGAGCCGCGGCACCTGCATAACGGAGCGATAGCGAAACTCCTGCATCAGCGCTGGCACGACCTCAGTCTGATATTTTTCTTTGAGTCGCGGTACCATCACCTGCTCCTCGAGATCCCGGAGCGCAGTCGTCGCTCCGTTCTCGCCATTCACTCATCGATGACGGCATCACATGCTTTACAGTACCGCACCTTTTTGGGGCGGCCCTTATGATCCGTCTCTTCCAGAAAGCGATGCCCGGTACGCGATGCGCGACCGCATTTCGGGCAGATCAGCATCACATTCGACACATGGATTGGCGCTTCCATCTCAATAATCCCGCCAGGTCGTTTTGGACCACGCGGTTTCATGTGTCGTTTCACAATATTCAGTCCCTCAACAATCACCCGTTGCTCTTTGGGGCGCGCCTCTTTGATTTTGCCGCGCTTGCCGCGATCTTTTCCAGTGATAATCAGGACCTCGTCGCCGGTTTTGACATGCATGGCATTCTTCTCCCCTCACAGCACTTCCGGCGCCAGCGAGATGATCTTCATGAATGAGCGTTCGCGCAATTCACGGGCGACAGGACCAAAGATGCGCGTCCCACGCGGATTATTGTCTTTCCCAATAATCACTGCTGCATTATCATCGAACCGGATATGCGAACCGTCGGGGCGGCCATACTCCTTCGCCGTGCGCACGATGACGGCGCGCACCACTTCACCCTTCTTTACCGCGCCGCCGGGTGTCGCCTCCTTGACCGAAGCAACGATCACATCGCCAACGCGACCGTAGCGCACATGTGAGCCGCCCAACACGCGGATGCAGAGTATCTCCTTTGCGCCGGTGTTATCGGCAACACGCAGCCGTGTTTCCTGCTGCACCATAGTCAGGCCTCCTCATTGCGCTTGATAATCTCAACGACTTCCCAGCGTTTGGTCTTGCTCAGCGGGCGAGTCTCACCGATGCGCACGATATCGCCGATCCGACACTGCTGCTCATCGTGCGCATGGAACTTGCTGGTGCGGCGAATGATTTTGCGATAGAGCGGATGCGGCTTCAGATAGTCAACCGCCACCACAACCGTCTTCTGCATTTTATTGCTAATGACTCGCCCGACCTTGAATTGTCGTCGTCGTGCTTCAGTCATCGATCTGTCTCCTGGACTTCAATACCAAGTTCACGCTCACGCAGGATCGTCTTAATGCGCGCAATATCGCGTCGGACGACCCGCGGACGGCCAGTGGCCGTCAATTTGCCCATGACCTGCTGAAAGCGCAGGTTGAACAATTCTTCGTAACACTCTTTCAATTTCGCGCGCAATTGCTCATTATCAAGTTTGCGCAACTCATTGGCTTTCATGCTGTGCCCTCCAGGTCCTCGCGCGGAACAATTTTGCATTTGATCGGCAGTTTCTGCGCCGCGCGTTCCAGCGCCTCGTGCGCAACCTCAGGTCGGACACCAGCCAGTTCGAACAGAATACGTCCCGGCTTGATGACTGCCACGTAGTGATCAACCGCTCCCTTACCCGAGCCCATTCGGGTTTCGGCGGGTTTAGCCGTAACTGGCTTATCTGGAAAGATACGGATCCAGATTTTTCCGCCGCGTTTGACATGGTGACTAATAGCGCGGCGTGCCGCTTCGATCTGACGGCTCGTCATCCACGTCGCTTCAAGCGCCATCAAGCCGTACTCGCCAAATGCAACGGTGTTGCCGCGGTGTGCCATACCGCGATTGTGGCCACGCTGCTGTTTGCGATACTTAACACGCTTTGGCATCAACATACGATTGTGCTCCTTTCAGCCGCGTGACCGTCCGCCACGACTACTGCGCGCAGCACCGGCGTTCGCGCCGCGTCCGCCGCGCCCGCCTTTGCGCTGTGGACGTTCTTCTTCCTCAACTGTCAGGCTCGGACGTACAGCGGCGACTACCGGTTGCGGCAGTTGCATCTGCTCCTTCTGATCAGGGAAGACATCTCCCTTATAGATCCACACTTTCACGCCAATCCGCCCATAGGTTGTGTGCGCATGCACCTGTGCGTAGTCGATATCAGCGCGCAGCGTATGGAGCGGAACCCGTCCATCGCGCTCCCAGGCGACACGCGCCATCTCGGCGCCTGCCAGACGTCCCGAACACTTAATCTTCACCCCCTGGGCGCCCAGGCGCATAGCGCGCTGCACTGCCTGTTTCATCGCGCGCTTGTACGAGACGCGCTTGTTGATCTGTTCAGCAATGCTCTCGGCGACCAGTTGCGCCTCGAGTTCCGGTTGATGTATCTCCTGAATATTAAGCTTGACCTTCTTGCCGGTCCGTTTCTCCAGTTCAGCCCGCAGTTCATCGACTTTCGCGCCGCGCTTGCCGATGACAATGCCTGGCTTGGCTGTATAGACTGTCACCTCGACTTTGTTCGCTGAGCGCTCGATCTCGATCCGCGCCACACCCGCATTTTCAAGCTCTTTGGCAACGATCTTGCGCAGCATGATGTCTTCATGGAGCAGTTCGGTATAGTTGCGCTCTGCGAACCACTTCGACTGCCAGTCCTTGATATACCCAAGGCGGAAGCCAATCGGGTGTACTTTCCGTCCCATAGGTCCTCGCTCTCTCCCGCGGGCTGGCGCGGTAACGCCGCCTGCCTACATCTCCCCTCCGTCATCAACAATAACCGTGATATGGGTCGTCCGCTTGCGAATACGATCAGCTCGACCGCGGGCGCGCGGCATGATCCGTTTGAATGCCGGACCTTCATCGGCGAAAATGTACTTCACGATAAGCGCATCGGGCGCCATATCGTAGTTGTTGGTGGCATTCGCCCGTGCTGACTCGATCGTGCGGGCGATCTCGCGCGCCGCTTTGTGAGGCAGGTGGCGAAGGATCGCCAGCGCCCGATCAACCGGCTTACCACGCACCAGATCCATTACCGGGCGCACCTTTGTTGGCGAGATGCGAACATATTTGGTTACTGCTTTCGCCTGCATATCAAACCTCTGTTGCGCCTGTCGCACGCCCGCAGGCAATGCGACGGCGCTCCAATCACTTCATTTTGCCGCGCTTGTCGGCTTTCTTCCCGCCATGACCGCGAAACACTCGGGTTGGGGCAAACTCGCCCAGTTTATGCCCGACCATATTTTCGGTAATATACACCGGCACATGGCGTCGGCCATCGTGAACTGCAATGGTATGCCCGACCATTTGCGGGAAGATTGTCGAGTCGCGCGACCATGTGCGCAACACTCGCTTTTCATTTGCCCGGTTCAATTCCTCAATGCGGTTGAGCAACCGGACATCGACGTAAGGACCTTTTTTAGAAGAACGCGACATACGCTCTACCCTCTGTCCTCATATTTACTGTGTCCGGCGGCGGATAATGAAGGGATCGGTCCGCGGGTTGTGGCGGGTCTTCACACCGCGCGCCGGTTTGCCCCACTTGGTCTTCGGAGTAGGCATGCCACGCGGAGCGCGTCCCTCGCCGCCGCCGTGCGGATGATCACGCGGGTTCATCGCCGCGCCACGCACCTCAGGTCGTCGACCGAGCCAACGTTTGCGTCCAGCTTTCCCCAGACGGATGTTCTGATGATCCAGGTTGCCCACCTGACCAATCGTCGCCATGCAATCGATGAACACTCGGCGCACTTCGCCTGATGGCATGCGCAGGATGGCATAGTTACCCTCCTTCGCCATCAATTGCGCAGCTGCGCCGGCGCTACGCACCATTACGCCGCCACGTCCTTTTTCCAGTTCGACGTTATGCACCTGTGTACCGAGCGGTATCTGGCGCAGCGGCAGCGCATTGCCGACCCGGATATCGGCATCAGGACCGCTCATCACCGTATCGCCGACGTTCAAGCCGAGCGGCGCCAGGATATAGCGCTTCTCGCCATCGACATAGTGCAGCAGAGCAATGCGCGCCGACCGGTTTGGATCGTATTCAATCGCCGCGACCTTCGCCGGGATGCCAATCTTATCGCGCTTGAAATCAATCCGGCGATAATGGCGCTTATGGCCGCCACCGCGATGCCGCACTGTAATGCGGCCATAGTTGTTGCGCCCGGCTTTCTTGCGCAGCGGCTCAAGTAGTGATCGCTCTGGCTCTGTCTTTGTAATCTCCTCGAAGGTCGAGACCGACATGTTACGGCGACCTGGCGAGGTTGGTTTGTACTTTTTGACCGGCATGGGTTATGCTCCCTCGAACAGGTCGATGCGGTCGCCTTCCGCCAGCGTGACGATCGCCTTCTTCCAATCGGCAGTATAACCGTACTGACGTCCCCGGCGGCGCAGTTTGCCGCGCACATTCATAGTGTGCACTGCTGTCACTCGCACGTTGAAGATTTCTTCAATCGCGCGCTTGATCTGCGGCTTGGTAGCGTTGCGATCGACCTCAAACGAATACTTGTTAAACCTCATCAGGTTCGTATTCTTTTCCGTGATCAGCGGTCGCCTGATGATCTGATGCGGGTTCATGACACTTCCTCCTCGCTCGCACCCGCCGCCGCGACGACATGCCTCGATTGGTCGAGATACCCTTGAGCGACGTCCACTGCCGCCTGCAGCATCACAATATGATCATGCGTAAGCAGGTCGATAACGTTCAGATAGTGTGCTAGCAGGGTCTTGACATTCGGCAGATTATTTGCGGAGCGACGCACATTCTCGTCCTTCTTGTCCAACACGATCAGGGTCTTTCCAGTCAGATTCAGCGCGTTCAGCACTGCAATCATATCTTTCGTGCGCGGTCTCTCGAACGTCAACCGATCTAGAAAAGTGATCGCGCCATCGCGGTACCGCGCGGAGAGCGCCGAGCGCACTGCTAGGCGGCGCATTTTGCGTGGCATGGCTTTGGTATATTTGCGCGGATGGGGTCCATGTGCGACACCGCCCCCTTTCCGATGCGGCGCACGGATCGATCCCTGTCGCGAGCGACCAGTGCCTTTCTGACGGTAGAGTTTGCGCGTGCTCCCATCGACTTCACCGCGGCCGAGCGTATTATGGGTGCCAAGGCGCGCATTGGCGCGCTGGCGCTCCATCGCCTGATGCATAACCGGCACATTCGGCTCAATCCCAAAAACGTAATCGGATATGTGGATGATGCCGACCTCTTCGCCGGACTGGTTGTACAACTTGGCTTCCATCACACTTCCTCAAAGTATCTGCGCTCCACTGATGCGTTCAGCGCGCTGCTCTTACGAGCCCTTAATCGCCCGGCGAACCATGACCAATCCATTCTTAGCCCCTGGAATGGAGCCGCGCACGAGCAACAGATTGCGCTCTGGCACGACATCAACAACCGTCAGGTTTTGGATGGTCACTCGCTGGTTGCCCATCCGTCCGGCCATGCGGGTATTCTTCAACACATGACCCGGATCGGTGCCAGCGCCAATCGAACCGGGAGCGCGCAGGCGGTCGCTCTGACCATGCGTGCGCGGTCCGCCGCCAAAGCCATGGCGTTTCACCACGCCCTGGAATCCGCGACCTTTCGATGTGCCGATAACATCGACGCGCTGACCTGGTGTGAACATCTCGACCGTCAACACATCACCAACCTTGTAATCGGCGATATTGTCGGCTCGGAACTCGCGCAGGTAGCGCAGCAGCTTACCTGCACCACGAAGATGCCCTTGTTCAGGTTTGGTCAGGCTTTTCGCCTTGACTTCCTGGTAGCCAATCTGGACGGCTTCGTACCCATCACGCTCTTTTGTGCGAATCTGGGTAACGACGCATGGACCCACTTCGATGATTGTCACAGGGATGACCTGTCCAGTCGCATCGAAGACCTGGGTCATGCCGATTTTGCGGCCAAGTAACCCTTCGATCACAATCGCACCTCCGCAGCATGCGCGTTTTCGCTATGCGCAGCGGCTGCTTCTGTTCCAGACTCACAACTTGATTTCGATGTCCACACCCGCTGGAAGATTAAGTTTCATCAGCGCGTTGATGGTCTGCTGGCTCGGATCGAGCACATCGATCAATCGCTTGTGAGTACGAATCTCAAACTGTTCCTGCGAGTCTTTGTCAATAAACGGTGAACGAATGACACTATACTTTTCAATTTTGGTCGGCAACGGCACCGGACCAGCGACAAGCGCTCCGGTGCGCTCGGCTGCTTCGACGATCTGTCGCGCCGATTGGTCGAGAATCTTATGGTCGTATGCCTTAAGACGGATGCGAACCTTTTGTTTCGCCATATGCACCTCAGGGAGAGGGTAACAGCGGCGGGGCGAGGCGTGGATCAGAGCACTTTTTATCAGTCTCCTTTCTGATAGCTGCTCCCCGCCGTCCGAAACCCACATTCATACTAATCGATAATCGACGAGACGACGCCTGCGCCGACGGTGCGCCCGCCCTCGCGGA
>JAGHYV010000050.1 GCA_017743475.1 Roseiflexus sp.
CCCTCCATTTTAGTTCTTATGAAAATAGTATACCACTAAACCTTGATGAAGTCTATTGGTTAACATACCCTTGACGGATAACCGAGTTGTTGTGTAGACTCTTTCTACATTGCTCTCCGTCCCAGATTTCTATCTCAATGGCCAGCGGTGACCTGCTTTGAGGCGCATTTCTGCGCTTGTTGAGCATAGATCGTTATTCTGGACTGCCAGGTGGACATACATCTTCAGCAGTTGTTTTTTCATACCGGTGTGCTCATCTTTGAGTGCCTTAATGGAAGGCGGACTGATCGTTGCGCGCTTACAGGCGGCGTATACGCATCTGGCGCCTGATCCATGCTGGCGTTGGTTCACGTTCGTGTATCCGATTGCAGAAAAGGAGTACGTGTATGTTCAAACGAATGCTGGTCACCCTCTGGTCGATCATGGCACTGGTGCTGGCGGCATGTGGACAGACGATGCCTGCGGCGCCCACAGCAGCACCCGCAGCGCCCACAGCGGCGCCCGCAGCTCCTACAGCAGCGCCTGCGCCCACGCCTGTACCAACTGGCGGAAAAATCCGACTGATCATCGGCACTGGCGGAACAGGTGGCGTGTTCTTCCCCTACGGTGGCGGTCTGGCACGGATTCTTACCGAAAAGATGCCCAACACTGAAGCGACGGCTCAGGAAACCGGCGGTTCGGTCGATAACATGAAACTGCTTCAGAATGGCGAAGCGCAGATAGGCTTCACAACGGCTGACTCAGCATATGACGGCGTCAACGGACTGGGTGCGTACCAGGCGACCGGTCCGGTTCCAGCAGCAACGATTGCTGTCCTCTACCAGAGTTTCATCCATGTGGTTGCGCGCGCCGATACGGGCATTACGAGCATTACTGATTTGAAGGGGCGTCCCGTATCGATCGGATCGGCAGGAAGCAGCACCGAGATTGCGGCTTTGCGCCTCCTCGAAGCAGCAGGGATGAAACCGGAAGATATTGTTCGCGAGAACCTGGGTGTAGCCGACTCGGTGGCAGCCATGAAGGATAAGAAGATCGATGCCTTCTTCTGGATCGGCGGACTGCCAACCGCAGCAGTGACCGATCTGGTAACGACCGAATCAGTAGTGTTTATCGATACAAGTGCTCTGTTGAAACCGCTGGTCGATAAGTACGGTCCCATCTATTCGGCAACCGTGCTACCGGGGGGAACGTACAAGGGAACTGATAAGGACGTGCCTGGTATCGGTGTGACAAACCTGCTCGTTGTGCGCCAGGATATGCCTGCCGATCAGGTGAAGGGCATTCTGACGACCATTTTTGACAACCTTGAGGAAGTGCATAAAATCCACCCGGCAGCGCGCACTCTGTCGCTAGAGTCGGCAGTTGAGGGCTCATCGATACCCTTCCATCCAGCGGCTATCGAGTTCTACAAGGAACGTGGCGTCTGGAAAGAGTGACTCTGATGGGGGCATGCGAGGCGGCGATCATATTGTCGCCTCGTTTCTAAACAGGGAGAAAGCAGTATCGATGACGGTCGCTCGTTCACTACTCTGCACACACGCAGGCTGAGAGGCTCAACATCCACTCACAGAATACGCGCACAAGGGGGAGCAGCATGAGCATCGCCGCCAACGCTCAGAACAATGGGACGCCTGATAATAACGAGGTTATCAGTCAGGAGAAGGTCGAGCAACTCATCGAGGAGTTTGAGGGCGAAGCAGCAACTCGGAAACTGAGCGGCGCGTGGGCTTGGATTGCCGGGATTATTGCGGCAGCGCTCTCGATCTACGCGCTGTACTGGACGCAGGCGATCATTACCACGCAGGTCTATCGCGCCACATTTTTGATGCTCGTTCTGGCGTTGACGTTCTTCTACTTTCCGTTGCGTAAAGCGGCGCGTGCGAAGGTTCCCTGGTATGATGTTGTGCTGGCAGCGCTGGGCGCTGCCAGTATGATTTATCTGAGCCTCAATTTTCGCGAAGCGTTACAACGCGTGACGCAGCCCACCCCAACCGAACTGGTCATGGGCGCCATTATGCTGCTGCTGGTGCTGGAAGCCACCCGGCGCACGACCGGGATGGCGCTGACGCTAGTGGCTATCTTTTCGATCCTGTACGCTTTGTTCGGGTATGTCTTTCCCGAACCGTTCGACCACCGCGGCATTTCATTACAACGCCTGATCGGCACCAACTATCTGACCTTGCAGGGCGTGTTTGGCGTTCCGCTCGATGTCGCTGCCACCTTTATCGTATTGTTTACCATCTATGGGGCAGTGCTGGAGTACAGTGGCGCAGGGAAGTTCTTTATCGACTGGTCGTTTGCAGCGCTGGGCAAGTCGAAGAGCGGCGCTGGTCCGGGGCGAACCGTGGCAGCTGCTGGGTTCCTGCTGGGGACCGTGTCGGGCAGCGGTGTGGCGACGACTGTGACGCTGGGGTCGCTTTCGTGGCCTCTGCTGCGCAAGGCAGGGTACGATAAGACCGTGGCAGCCGGGATGCTAGCAGCGTCGGGAATCGGTGCCACGCTTTCGCCGCCAACACTTGGTGCAGCAGCGTTCCTGATCGCTGAGTATCTTGATATTTCGTATCTCGATGTGTTGATCATGGCGATCGTGCCGACGCTGCTCTACTATCTGTCGATCATTTTGATGATCGAAGCCGACTCGCGCCGGATGAGGACGCAACCGGTCGAGTTTAAAACCGAGCCACTCTGGGAGCTAACGCGTAAATTCGGCTATCATTTCTCGTCACTTTTTGCAGTTGCGATCCTGATGGCGTTTGGCATGACGCCGTTTATGGCGGTCTACTGGTCGATTGTTGTCGCCTTCTTTCTAAGTTTCCTCCGACCTGAAACACGCCTCTCGTCACTGAAGGCGCTGGCGGTCGGCGTTGCGCTGATGATTCTGCTAATGGCGCTGGAGATGATCGGTGTTCTGCCGCGGATGCGTCTATCGGTGGCGGTCTTCTGGGGATTGATGCTGACGGTTGTGATCGCGGCGGGTATGGCGCTCTACAAGCGGGTGCGCGCCATTCCGGGCGAAGACGAAAATATGCGCATTCTCCGCGCGCTCGAATATGGCGGGCGGAGTGTGGTTTCGATTGCTGCGACCACTGCTTGCGCCGGTATCATCGTCTCCGCAGTGACGCTGACCGGTCTGGGGTTGAAGATTTCGGGCATGATTGTGAGCCTGGGTGGCGGTTATATCCTGGCAACGGTCTTCTTTGCGGCAGTTGCAGTCTGGATTCTGGGACTGGCGGTGCCGGTTACGGCATCGTACATCCTGGCAGCGGTGATGATCGTTCCAGCATTGCGGCAGGTGGGGGTGCCGGAGCCTGCCGCACATATGTTCATCTTCTATTACGCGGTGCTTGCCGACGTGTCGCCACCGACGGCGCTGGCGCCAATGGCGGCAGCAGCAATTACCGGCGGTCGTCCATGGCCCACGATGTTCATGGCATGGAAGTATTGTCTGCCAGGCTTCCTGGTGCCGTTCATGTTCACCATGACGATCGATGGGACGAGTTTGCTGCTTCTCTTGCAGCAGGTCGGTCAGGATACCGGCACAGTGACGCTGGCGTTCAAACCTGCCTGGTATGAGGCGCTTGCCGCTGGCGGATGGATGACAATTACGGTCACGTTTCTGACCAGTTGCATGGCGGTTGGTGCGCTGGCAGTGACGTTTGGCGGTTGGTTGATTCGTCAGGCGAACCTTGTCGAGCGCATCATTATGGGCATTGGCGGTCTGGCGATGCTGTACGCCGACCTGGGTGCGGATGCCGTTGGGTTTGGGCTGTTTCTGGTCGGATTCGTGATCCATGCGGTGCGGGTGCGCCAGATGCGTCAAACTGAGTCGGTCGCTGTCGCTGCAACGGAAGCGGAAACGTTGCGCGAGCGGTCGGTCGGGTGACGCCAGATATCACATCTTGATAGCATGCGTTCCTGTCGGTGCACCTCATGGTTGTTTTGGAATGTGCTTAGCGCGCTACAACCATGCTTATCCCTGCACTGCCCGGGTGCGCGGGCACCTCGCCCACAGGTAGCGATACGATCCATCACAAGAGTGAGGACATCGCCCCCTCGGCTGTCCCATAAGGGTCTCTCAAGGGGAGAGTTCCTGGAAGAAATGAGCAGTTTTCCGTATTCCCATGCACTCTTGCTCCTTATTTTCCTATCTTCACGGGTAGAGAGTTTTTCAAGGGCGAGGGGTGTTTGCTACATCCTGAGGCCCTTTTTTCCCCTACAGGATGTGAGGCTCATAATATAAACCGGTTTCGCTTCTTGTCGTGGGGCTCATATTGAGAATTTAGTCCATTATTCGCTCTTGCCGTCGGGCTAAAGCCCTCAGCTGTGGAGTGCGAAGCCTGCCTGCGCGGGTTAGACCAGATTATAGCGAAAATGATTGAGCCACAGCATGCCAGGTATATGGGCGTCCTGCCCGCGTAATGAGGTGCGTGAGATCCCGGCAGTCAACTGTTCTGCGCTTCACTGTAGTTCTTGAAACTCATCAAGGTACTTACTTAAGCATGCCCCTGGCAACGATGCCATGGTGGTACAGGATCTCGCGCAGGTATCGACCGGTGTGCGACTCTTCAATTAGCGCCACTTCTTCGGGAGTACCAGTCGCCACAACCCTGCCACCCCCGTCGCCACCTTCCGGTCCCATGTCGATGATCCAGTCTGCAGTTTTGATAACGTCGAGGTTGTGCTCGATCACAAGTACGGTATTGCCCGCATCGACCAGGCGGTGCAGCACTGTCAACAGGCGTTGTACATCGGCGAAGTGCAGGCCGGTCGTTGGTTCATCCAGAATATACATAGTGCGACCGGTGGCAGTACGCGCTAGTTCCTTCGCCAGTTTCACCCGCTGCGCCTCGCCGCCGGAAAGGGTCGTCGCCGACTGACCAAGTTTAATGTAGTCCAGACCGACATCGTGGAGCGTTTGCAGAATGCGCCTGATGCGTGGCACATTGTCGAAGAACTCCAGCGCCGTTTGCACATCCATGTCAAGCACGTCGGCAATTGACTTGCCCTTGTACCTGACCTGCAATGTTTCGCGATTGTACCGTTTCCCTTTGCAGACATCGCAGCGCACCCAGACATCCGCCAGGAACTGCATGTCAATGCGCTTTTCGCCATTCCCTTCACAGGCTTCACAACGGCCTCCCTTCAGGTTGAACGAAAAGCGTCCAGCGTTGTAGCCGCGTAGTTTCGCCTCATTGGTCGAAGCGAACAGCTCACGGATCAGATCGAACAACTTGACATATGTTGCCGGGTTGGAACGCGGGGTTCGCCCAATTGGCTGCTGGTCGATATCGATCACCTTATCGAGATGTTCCACCCCGCGCAATGCACGGAACGGTCCCGGCTTCAACTGCGCGCGGTTCAGGCGGTTTGCCAGCGCAGGGTAGAGCGTTTCAGTGATCAGCGATGATTTTCCCGATCCAGAGACGCCAGTCACGCAGATGAAGACGCCGAGCGGAAAGCGAACAGTCACGTCGCGCAGATTATTCTTGGTTGCGCCTTCAAGTTCGAGCCACGGACCATCCGCCTGGTCGGTTGCGTGATCGGTCCGGCGATGGCGACGCGGCGCGTCATGCGGCGTATCGGCAACCGGGCGCACCCGCGCGGTGCGGCGCTGCCGTGGGACCGGAATTTCCAATCGCCCGGACAGGTACGCGCCAGTCAGGGAGTCAGGGGTTGCAGCGATCAGGTCTGGTGGACCGGCTGCGACTACCTCGCCCCCCTTGACTCCTGCCCCAGGACCAAAGTCGATGATCCAGTCAGCTGCCTGCATGGTTTCCAGGTCGTGCTCGACTACGATAACAGTATTACCTAGATCGCGCAGTTTCATCAGCGTATTGAGCAGTTTGCGATTGTCGCGCTGATGCAGCCCGATGCTTGGCTCATCAAGGATATAGGTGACGCCGACGAGACCGGAGCCGATCTGTGATGCCAGGCGAATACGCTGCGCCTCGCCACCGGAGAGAGTTGGCGCGGGGCGTTCGAGGGTGAGATAGTGCAGACCGACATTGAGCAGAAACCCTAGTCGCTCGCGGATCTCCTTGAGCACATCACTGACAATCGCCATCTGGTAATCGCTCAGCGGTGTTACACTAAGGTGGGATGTAGCGCCATTGCCTGCCACATGCCCGTTCAATGCCTCCAGATGCGATGAGTCTACCGGCATGCCGCTTAGGGCATGTACCCATGCCATCGCACCAGCAATTGTCAGGCGTGTCACATCGCGCAGCGACCATCCGCCGACCCTGACCGCCAGGCTTTCGGGACGCAAACGTGCGCCATCACATGCCGGACAGGGTTGCTCGCTCATGAAACTCTGGTAATACTCGCGGGTGTAATCGCTGCCAGTCTGTTGATAGCGGCGGCGAATCTCACTCGCCAGTCCTTCCCAGGGACGCATGAATTCACCGCGACTATCACTGGTTTCGTCGCCCCAGCGAAAGCGAATTCGTTCCTTTCCGCTGCCATAGATAATGACGTGACGTGCCTGCTCGCTGAGTTGTTCCCATGGCGTATCGAGATCGAAGCCGTAGTGATGTGCAATCGCTAGCAACGCGCGGTATCCCCACGAATCACGCTTTTTGCGCAGTTCGCCCCAGTAGGTCACAGCACCTTCGTGCAGGGTTAATGATGGGTTGGGTACGAGCAGCAGCGGGTCCACCTCCATCCGAACGCCGAGACCAGTGCATTCGGGGCAGGCACCCTGTGGACTGTTGAACGAAAACATCTGCGGCGACAGTTCAGGAAACGAAATGCCACAGTGGACACAGGTGTTGGCTTCGCTCATCAACCATTCTTCTGGGTCGCTGGATGGATTCTGGATGCTGATAATCAGCTGCCCCTCGCCAACACGCAGCGCCTGTTCGACACTGTCGGTCAGGCGGGTAACGAATGCATCCCAATCGCTCTGTGCCCCTGCCTGCGCTTTTCCAATAGGACTATGCGGAACGTGCGACTCATCGGTTGCACCTTCGCGTGCCGGTATGGTCAAACGATCAACCACAATCTCGATAGTATGCTTAACCTTCTTGTTGAGTTTGATCTCACTCGCCAGGTCGCGTATTTCGCCATCGACGCGCACCCGCGCGAACCCCTCAGCGCGTGCTTCGGCGAACACGTCCTTGTACTCGCCTTTACGTTGCGACACGAGCGGCGCCAGCACCATGAAGCGTGTGCCGACTGGTAACGTCAGCACGCGGTTGACAATCTGCTCAGCGCTTTGCGAACTGACCGGTCGCCCGCACACGTGGCAGTGCTGCGTTCCAACGCGAGCGTACAGCAGGCGCAGATAGTCGTAGATCTCAGTGACGGTGCCGACGGTCGAGCGCGGATTCTTCGACGCGCTCTTCTGCTCGATGGCAATCGCCGGCGAGAGACCGCCGATATAATCGACTTTTGGCTTCTCCATCTGCCCGAGAAACTGACGGGCGTATGCCGAGAGCGACTCGACGTACCGGCGCTGTCCTTCGGCATACAGCGTATCGAACGCCAGCGACGACTTTCCCGAACCTGAAACGCCGGTCAGCACAACCAGTTTGTCACGTGGAATTTCGAGGTTGATGCCCTTCAGATTGTGCTCACGCGCACCCTTGATAACGATGGCGTCTTTTGCCATACTCCGGCGACCTTTCGCAAGACACGCAGCGTATTCGACCGAATCGGCGCAGATACTGCTCAGAGAGATGATACGCTGACAGGTGATATGAACAGACGTGCGATAGTATAGCACTGCCCTGCGCTCGAGTCAATCCGGCGCGGAGCATCCCACCCATGAGTTACGTCTCTAGGTGCATACAGGGATGTTCGAGTATAGTGGGATTCGGATAGTTTGTCCGGATGCTGCACGCACTGCTCATGATGTGCGGTTAATGTTGTCTGTTTCTTGCAGCTGGTGGTCGTCGAAATTTTCGTAGTATTTCCAATGCGCCTGAGAGCGTTCTTGAGGACCTGTTGCTGGTAGTCCCACAAGGATTTTCTTGCGGGAAAAAGAGGTCAGGTCAAAGTCCGCCCGTGATGCCGGGAGGAGGTATACCTTCTACCGGGCATGTGCTGGAGACGGATTCTTATGGCAGGATATAACCCCCTTGCTGTAGTTTTTTGCGGATGAAATCCCTTATCCGCTCCGCCAAATTCACGGCACACTGCGTTTCTTCCAAGCTGGGGAGGGCAACTGTCTGGACACAGAGACTGACTAAGAACGCGATATTGTGGGTTCGTGGGATTTCTTTTCCGTGAACGCCTTCAGGTATTTTTCAGCGCACTGCTGCATATGGAGACAAATGGCATCTGTGGCGGAATCCTCGGTCACCAACTCGTCCCTGCCGATTTTGAGATCGCTTTCAGCCCTGCGTATCCAGAGAATGACCGCCTCTTTGTTCATACTGGCACCCCTTCTTTCAGCACATAGTAGGTGAGAAAACCGGTATTGCCTTTACGGGCCTGAACGAGCGCCTCTGACTGGAAGAGAACATCCGCGTAAAAGCCAAGTTCTGCAAATCGGCAGCTGAGCCTCGATGCAATCTCTGCCTTTTCTTGCCGAGAGGGTTCCTGGTCGGTGATGACAAAGAAGTCCCAGTCGCTGTCAGGGCGGGCATCGCCGCGGGCCCGGCTACCGAAGAGCAGGATGCGAAGCACTCGATACCCTTCCTGCTCCACTTCCCCAGTGATGATCGCCCTGACTTGCGCTAACACATCTTGCATCGATTATATAGCCGTACTTTACCATGTCTTATTGTAGCACCATCTGCTTCTAGTGCAGCAGCTCGAAGTCGCACTAGGGTGCGCAGACGACCTTCTCCTCTCCGGTGAGGTGCAGAACGGTTGACTGCGGGATCGCATGCATATGGACGGGATACCCGCGCATCCGGCATGCACCTGGTTCAATACTTCTGCGATCGCTAGTCAAGCCTGCGCCCTACCCGGAAGGCGACTTTGTGCGCAGGCATGCAGCAGTGTTGGGTGTCTGCCCCGACCAAGAGCAGCACGGCAGCCAGACGCATGCCCCGCACATCTGCGCACACTCCGCAGGAAAATTCTGGCTCAGCAACAGATACTCATCAAGAAACACGACGGTCGAAGAACTGCCACGTTGCCAGAACCGAAAGCGCATACAGCGCCGCTGTCGCGACGAACAGCGGTCCAAAACCGTACTGTTCCTGAACGAACGTGCTGATCAGGGGTGCAATGATAAACCCGGCGCTATATGCCGCCCCCAGCAGTCCAATCATAAACGGTCGCGCGCGCTCGTCGGTTTGTTCCATCACATAAGCATCGTAGAGCGGCGCTGCCATATTGAAAGCAACGACACGCGCAAGTGCAGCAGTTATTGCCAGCCACAGATCGGAGGCGGCGCCCAACAGAAGCAGGAGTGGAATCCCAATGGTGCGGGTTACGACCACAGTGTGGATCTTCCCCAGGCGTGCTGCCAGCGCTGGACCGGTCAGCGCTGCTAGTCCGGTCGCTACATCGAACCCGGCGAAAAGCGCACCGAGCGCGCGGTTGTCAAGACCAAACCGCTCGCGAAAGTAGAGGTTGAGATAGGGAATGAGCAGCGCTGCTCCCCATGAGATCAGGAAGGGCGGCAGCAAAAGTTTGACCGCCAGCGCCGGTTTGCGCATCAGTGTCTGCAGCGGCGCGGGCAGACGATCGAACCATAGTCGGGCAAGAGCCAGCCAGGGAGGTGCACTGTTTGGGCACGCATCCGTTTCCATTGGAGCAGTGATGCTTTCCGCCGACAGTGATGCGGGTGCGTACTCTGGTTCGCGAATCAGCAACAACGGCGGGAGTGATGCCAGTACGCCGATCCCGGCAATGGCAAATACCGCGCGATAGGTAATGCCGCTGTCGGTCGGAACGTTGAGCAGATATGCGACTGCATCGGCAAGGAACCCGGCGCCGAGGTTGCCAATGCCATTCAAACCGATAGCGATCGCGGCGCTGGCGCTGAACAGATAATCACGGGTCGCGTCATTGCTGAGACGCATCATAAGGGGTGCTGCCGTCACCTGCGCCAGCACTGCAGCCATTCCCATGAATGCGGCGGATATAATCAGCGACGCTGCCTGCGGCAGTGCAGCGAATAGCAGCAACCCAACGGCGTACAGCACCACCGATGCCGCAAGTGCGCGGCGCAATCCCAGGCGCTGCACACTCAACCAGAGCGGCAGACTCAGCAGTGCTGCCACACCCTGCGTCACCATCTGCAAGATGCCAAGAAAACCGCGCGAATACCCTAGCGCCACGACTGCCAGATTGTAGTACAACACTACCACCGACAGGCTAAGCGTGAGGATCGCCAGGTGCAGGAGATAGCGACGCGCGCCAGTTTCTAGCGCGCGCCAGCGATGGATGCCTGGTACATTCAATGTCTCTAATGCTGCCTGTCTCGCGTCTCTTGTCTCTTGCCTCGCACGCCCCTCGCCTCTTGCCCGCGCCATGGCCGCCGCTGCCGGTGCGGGCGCAGCAGCGCTGCGCCCCTACGGTGCCATTACTGCTGCTGCCCGGTGCGGGCGCAGCAGCGCTGCGCCCCTCTTACGTGAACCGATGCTCTTCCGGGTCGTTCGCATCAAATCCTACTGCATCAAGGCGCTGCCAAAGTTCGTTGGGGACGAGGATACACGCTAGTTCCAGAGTAGCTGCAATTCTTTCCGGCTTGCTAACATCCACAACGGTTGACGTCCTGTGTGAATTGCTCAGCGAGAACTGGAGCGCGGCGGCTGCCAGCGGCACACCATACTCCTGACAGATTGTTGCCAGGGTGCGCGTTCGTTCAACCAGCGTCGGTGGCGCATCCTGGTACGCATAGCGCTTATAGGCGTCCAGTCCCTTCGCCAGGAGATGCCGCTGCCATACAGCACTGCATTGACCACGGCTAACCCCGCGCCTAGCTGCGACATCGAGCAGTGGTTCCGCCGACCGGTTCAGCAACGTGTAGCGATTGTGCATCTCAACCGCCATAAATGCATCGGTTTCGATGTTGAATTGCCAGAAATGCCGATGTGTTCAATCACCCCTTCTGCCTGGAAGCGCTGCAAGACCTTAAGCGGACGCCTTTCCCCATTACATTCTCGAACGTCGTGTGCTCCGGGTCGTGGATGTATACGAATTGCAGGCGGTCGAGTCCCAGCAATGTCAGGCCGCGCTCAACCAAGCGCCGGATCTGGTCACCGCTGAAATCGCCAGTCGTCAGATCGCGGTCGGCTTTGGTCGCCAGCATGAAGCCAGGCGGCACTCAGGTTGCGCAACACGACCCCGATCCGGCGTTCGCTTTCACCATCGCCGTATGCCGTAGCAGTGTCCGGGAAATTGATCGGACTGCGAAACGCTTCGGTCAGGGTTGCAATCGCCTGATCTTCAGCAACACTGTAAGCAAGGGTTTCGGGTGAATTTCCGAGTAGTGTGCACCCAATGCGGATCGGCGTTACTTGGAAGCCGGTTTGACCAGGTAGGCGGAGCGGCAGAGCGCATGATGCGTGTGTCATCGCAGAGAACCTATAGCTGATGAACGCGATACCTGCCGACGATTATCGCAAGGTATCGGGCGGGTGTCAAACACGTAGCAGGTCTTACGAAGGCTAGACCTGTTCGGACAGGGTTGAACACGCCGCTGGAAGTGGGTACCTTAATAAGGCAGGACACGGAAAACCCTGCATTACAGTTGCGCCAGATTATAACGCGATCTGTCCAGCAGCGCCTTTTGCCAGCATTGAGAGTCGGCAAACCCTCTCGCAGTCGGCTGCAAGAGTTGCACCCGCGCCCGTGCATAACGAAGCATGCAATCTTCAACGTGAATCTTCCGCCTCTCTTTCCCGTAGCCGCCGCACAGGAACTCCGCCAACAAACGCTCCCGGCGGCACGTCGCGGTTCACCAGGCTCATCGCCGAGACTGTCGCGCCATCACCGATTACCACACCTGGCAGGATTGTCGTATTTGCGCCGATTGTCACGTCCCGTCCGATCCAGACCGGTCCGCGACGCCATTCGTGGCGGGTGAATTCGTGGCAGAGAATGGTTGAATTGTAGCCGATGATGCAGTTGTCGCCGAGAGTGACGTCCTGCGGGAAAAAGATATCGAACATAACCATCAGACCGACCGAGACGTGACTGCCGACCCGCATACCGATCAGGCGGTAGAGTGCGTTCTTGAGCGCCAGTGATGGCGTGTACCGGGCGATCTGGATGATAAGTGCATTGCGCGCGACGCGCAGGTGACCGCCGGTGACGCGTGGAAAATACCAGAGCGCATTGTGCGGTCCTGGCGATGGTGCAATGTGCAATCGCGCCTTACGCGCTGCACTGCTTCCCAATCCATCGGGACCGGGCGCCGAGAGCGGCGGCGCATTGACCCCGGCGACCGGCGCCATGTGCAGCGTGATCGTGTGTGGCAGGGCAGACGTTTGTCCGACGATGTCGAACAGTTCGTTCATGCGTAGCTACAGAACCTCGATGGTCACGTTCAGGATCTGGTCTCCCTGGCGGATAGCGTTGACAACGTCCATCCCGCTGATGACTTTGCCAAAGACGGTGTGCTTTCCATCAAGGTGTGGTTGCGGCGAGTGGGTGATGAAAAACTGGCTGCCGTTCGTGTTCGGTCCGGCATTTGCCATCGATAACACACCAGTCTCGTGTTTCAGTGGATTTTTCTTCGGATCGACCTCGTCCTCGAACGAATAGCCAGGTCCACCTCGCCCTGTACCGGTCGGATCGCCCCCCTGGATGATGAAGTTGCTGATGACGCGATGGAAGACGACCCCGTTGTAGAACCCCTCGTTCGCCAGAAAGACGAAGTTGTTGACCGTCTTCGGTGCATACTGGGCAGCCAAGTTGAAGACGATTTCACCTCGGGAGGTCATCATCCGTGCACGGTACTGGCGGTTTGGGTCGATCTGCATCGGTGGAGGGGATGCCCATCGTTTTGGTGGCATGATTCTGTTCCTTGTTCAATCGAAAGAGACGGCGGTCTTCTTACTGCTGATGTACGCGGTGGCAGGAAAATTATAGCACAGGTTACCGTGATCGGAATAGTATTTTGGTTCGCTGCGCAGGCGCGCAACCGCACGACGAACTGTGCGCGCTGGATGAGTGGCAAGCATGTCCAGTGCCATATCCTGCTCTGGCACCAACGGGATTGCATGCAGCGCCCTGACAACGGCGAGCGCCTGCACGACGTCGACGGGGTGCGCCAGCGCGCATTCGGCAAGCGGAAGCGCAGCCCGCGGGTCGCGTCGGTTACCCAGCGAAATAATCGCGCCCATGTGCACTTCTGGGTTGGGATGCCCAAGAGCATGGATGAGGCGTTCGGTATAGTCGCGGCGTTCCCATTCCTCTATACGAGCGCCGCAGACGCGGCACGGCGTGTCGCGCTCGTCAGCCGCGACCTCGGCAAAACAGCCAGGACGGTAGAACTGCACGGCAGGGCTCACGCTCCATACTATAGTTCGGTTTGTCAGTACCAGCGTCTCTGCTAGTGGCGGGTTATGGATCTCGACATAAGATCGACCAGGTCCCGGCATGTGCCAAAATGCGGATCGACATCGTGAAAATTCTGAAAGACGTAGCTGTGATAGGTATCGAGGTGGACGCGCTGCTTGCGGACGGACTGAGCCACAGGGTAGTGATGCCGGGTCGCTGCAGATAGCTGAGTTTCGATATGACTCTACGCAACGTGCCGCCCTGGAATCGTTCACTGCCCGACGGAGCCCAGCGATCCCAGCGCCAGGGATCACCGTTGGGCAGCGCTGGTCGCGCTGCTGCCAGGTAGCGCCGGTCGAGCAACGGGCGGGTATCTTCCTGACCATCGCTAAAGCGATCAACCATCAAAAAGTAGATTACCTCGTCACGCCAGTTGACCGGTGACGGGTAGTATGCAACACGACGCGGCAACTGAACATTGTGCCTGATGCGTGGCAGCCATGGTCGGCTTAACATATCACGGACGAACGTCATTGCGTGTCCTTCCCTGATGAGTCGCGCAATTTCTGGATGCAGACCAGGTAATGATGCGCACTGCGGTTATCGTTATTCTCCTGTAGATGCGGGTTTCTCCCAATCTCTTTCTCAGGCGACATGATGCCCATTGTGATGTTCCTGCGCGCACGCATGCTTCCTGCGATGGGGAATGTATGTCTATGGTACCATACCCGGCAACTGACAGGAGGGTGTGTTGTGTCCGAACCGTTTCTTTGCTCACTGTTCAGCCCGGAAGGGAAAGTTACTGTAGTCACTGGCGGCAGCGGTATGCTGGGTGCGCCAATGGCGAAAGGTCTGGTGCAAGCCAGTGCGCGTGTCGCCATTCTTGCCTTCTCCCATGGGGAGTGCGAGACCAGGAGATGCCAGAAAATCTGTGAGCATCCTCCCTCGTCACTTTTATGAATTTCGAGGATTAAGGTCCGGTATAGCCCGCGCAGGCGGGCTTTGCCTTGCTTAGCCGAGGGCTTATGGTCTTTGAATCAACGTATCAGAGAACTGCTATAAATTCTCAATATTTCTCCTACATGGGGAGAAGGGGGGAAGCGTGGCACCCTAATAATCGCAGCAGGAGATATCAAATCTGGTAGATGCACAGTTCACCGTTGACCTGGATCGTGGGCGAGACATCCTCGCAATGCGGTCGTAGGCGTGATTCTCGCATTCCCGAGATGGGTCACATTGCTGCATGCGTGCAAGACGCCCGCGCACCCAGGGGTGTAGGCAGGCGCGCTTCGCGGATCAGCGCCATGAGCGCGAGACGCCCGCGCACTCCCAGGGGTGTAGGGCGCGTCAAGACCTTGCTACGCTTGCAAGAGCCGAGATGCCCACGCACCTAGGGGTGTAGGCACCCCCGCTCGCGCGCCTCGAATTTATCTGTTGAATCGAGATGCTTGTGCGCCCAGATGGTGCAGGGGCACGCACTGTTCCAAGCACGCCAGGAACATTCTAGAACGACTATGGGGGCACCCTGGCAGGTTTTGATATGAGAGACGCCCTCGGGTGCCGTGTTCATTATTCGGGAAGTTGCCATTCCTCCGGAGAGGCGCAGGGTGGAAGGGGGTGGTATACTGTTTACCATGATGCGAGGCTTAATGATTCGGGGGACGTATGCCGCGCCGATGCAACTGGATCGCAGGAGGGATTCTGGTCGGGTTGCTGGCTGGATGCGGACAAACCGCACCACTCAGAGTCCAGACAACGAGCACACCGTTGCCGCCAGCATATGCTACTGCTGCAGTCATGCTAACATCGGTTGCAGAAGGTGTTGAGATGCGGATCGAACCGGCAACTGCCGGACAGTCTGGTATGACTGGCGACGTGACGGCGACCCCAGAAGCGCTCGTACAGACAACGTTCGAGGGTGCTCCGGTGGCGAACATTACCGCCGCCGAGCAGACAGTGCGCGCCTACTTTACAGCGTTTGGCGGGCAACGCGCAGCAGAAGCCTGGGCGCTGCTAGCGCCCGCCATGCAGGCGACCACTACCCTCGACATGTTTGAGAGCACAACGCAGGCAGTGCAGTCACTCACCCTGACCCGGATTGACTCGATCGTTGCTGCTGACGGGCGATTGATCTACGGTGTCACGATTGATGCTGTCCCAGTGCCCGACCTGCCGACGCGCTGGAAGCGTGGACCTAATCAGCTCTATGTGGTGGTCATCAACACGCCGGAAGGATGGCGCATTGCTGCGATTACCGAAGAGCCGCCATCACTCTGACGGCTATGCTACCGTTTCGTCCGGTTCGTGCTCCTCGTAGTAGCGCGCTAGCCCGCTGACAAGCATCTGCACCAGCAGCGGCGTCGCTGCATCGCTCATCACCGTCATGTAGCAGTTGTGTTCGATTGCTAGCGCTTCTTTATACTGCCCGGCGGCCACGTATTGCGGCAGAAAGCGACGCGCCTGTTCCGCCATAGTGCGTCGCACACGTGCAGAAGCGACGACTCCCAGAGCCCGCAGCAAGTAGTTGGTGAACGATGGGTCGCTGTCGTCCTCAACGACTGGCGGCTCACCGATCTCTTCCAGGATCATCTCGATCATGTCATCGCTGAAGTGCAGCGGTGCGAAACGTTCATCACGAAAGATGTCGAGACTAAACCGGTTGAACGCATCGCGGTCGGCGCCGAGTTGCAGCGCCTGCATGCGGAAGCGGCGCAGGATTTTGCCAGCGGAGTCGATCTTCGCCTGCTCATCAGCGTCCGGCGGATGCTCGAGCCACGTCCCTTCGCAATTGCTGACTGTTGCCAGATATGTTGCACGTTCGCGGCGTTCGCGCTTGATACGTGGTTGCTTGTCCATGACGACTTGCTCCTCTTTCAAACGGTTCTGAGTCGATTTCCCATCGGATGACGGTAGTGTTTGGCATGCGTCAGTATGCACCTATACCGGATAACGACGTGCTATTATTGTACCTGAAACTTGATAACAGGCAGCATGCCTGCCAGGAGATGCGAATGAACCCGCGTGTGCTCGAAAATCTGCGCAAAGTCGAGATCTTTGCCGGGTTGAGCGACAATGAACTGATACAGGTTGCGGGAGTGTGCAGAGCAATTCGCACGCCTGCGAAGCAAACGATTTTCAATGAAAGCGACACTGGCGACGAGTTGTACATCGTGCACGAAGGCACAGTGCGCGTCGTGATCTCAACACGCCTGTCGGATGGGACAGTAGCACCATCAACGATCAACACCCTGTATCCGGGACAGTGTTTCGGCGAGCAGGCATTGCTTGGCGGCGCAGCGCGCACTGCAACTGTGATAACGAATGAACCGACAGTGCTGATTGTTATTCGTGCGCTGGATTTCGATGCACTGGCGGAACGCAACCCGCGGATCGGCTTCGTTGTGATGCGCAATCTAGCGCGCGACCTGGCGTACAAACTCAATGCGTCTAATCTGCTGTTGCGTGGCAATATCCGCTGGCGTGGCGATGAGTTGGGAAAGCGGATGGGCAGTTGAACCCTGTATCACTATCTGCAACGCTCCCGCCTGAATGGTTCACCATAGGGTTATCCAGAAAGGTTTGCTTGGTATCTCTCTCTTTGCCCGTACAACGCGCAGCCTTCAGCGTGCAGCGCCCTCCGGCTCTGCAATCGTAATCAGGCGATGGGTCATTTCGAGGCTGCCCTCAGCAATGATCTTGTCGCCGATGCACGAAATCATAGTTACCATCTCGCGTCCCTGCGGCAGCATGTAGTGAACCTCGTCCGGCGTAGCCCATACCTGGCGCGTCACTGTGTAGCGATGTTCAACACCGCGTTCGTCGATCAGAATCACAGTTGCTCCAGGACTCAACTCCTTCAGACGCGCGAATGGCGCAGGGATGTGCGGCGTCTTGCGGAACCGCAACACGTGTCCCCAAAGCACGATATTATCGCCCTGTCCTGGCATTGCACCGAGTCGGTACCATCCCACATCGTGATCGGGTACCACCGGGACACGGTTCGCATCGAGACCTACCGGGATCAGGACGCGATCTAGGTCAATAGCGTCGATGACTAAGCGTACAGGCGGCACGGCTTCTGGGCGAGTAGTCGGGATCGGGGATGGTGCCGTCGTTGGTGGTGTCGTCGGTACAGGAGTGGCAGTTGGGATTACAGTCGGCACAGTGGTTGCGGTCAGCGCCAGATTTGGCAGGGTCGTCGCAGCTGGCAGCGCCGGCGTGCTGGGCAGCAGGGCTACTGGCAATGTGGCGCGCATATCGGAAGCGGACGACATCTGCACAGGTGGAGCGCCACAACAAGCGATGAGCAATCCTGTCAGCATCACCAATATCCAGCTAATAACATGCGTCATGCAATCTTCTCCCCTTGCGTTGTTGAGTAAACGTAAGTGTTCACATTTCTCATGGGAGTGAGGGCATCTTGCCCTCGTGGACGCGATAAGGGCGGAATACCCTTCGCTTCCGCGTGTGTTGCTCCGGGTGTGAACGGTTACGAATAAACCGGTATAACCACTGTTTCGGTCGTGGTTTTGTATGGACGGAACCCGCGCGCCTGATAGTTTGCCAGCGCGTAGCGACCGTCGAGAGTGCACGTATGAACCCATACGCGCCGCGCACCATCATCGAAGGCGCGCTGCACCCCCACTGATAGCAGATGTTTCCCTAACCCGCGCCCGTGGAACATGGGCGCCAGACCGAAGTAGGCAATCTCGACATCTGGTTCTTCCGACTCTGCGTTAAGTTCGATATACCCCGCAGGTGTGCCTTTGACGTACATTACCAGCAGAGTGACCGATGGTCGGGAAAGGTAGTCGAGCAATTGTTCGTCGCTCCAGTTGAGCCGCATTGTCCAGTGATACGTTTCGCCAACTGCCCGATAGAGAAAACGGTAGAACGCCGGAAACGGAATGCGCGACTCGATAACGGCGACATCCGGGTCGGTTGTCCACCAGGGACGGAATGCCGTTCGGTCTGGCAATTCGAGATAGGTGGTGACGACGGAAACAGGTTTTGCGACGGTTGTCATGCGTACCCTCAGTTGTGCAGACCCGGCGGAAGATGTCGATGTGGAACATTCGCTCGCCAGCGCCAGAATGGATCAGTCGCTATTCTACCGCATGCCTCTCATGAGCATTCGCTGTAATGCGCCACCTGCAGTGCCTGATACGAAACCAGATGTGGTACAATACCATTGTGACACATTGCACATGTCCTGTCGATGAGTCCACTGTTTGCCAGCGTCCCTCGCTAGCAGGTTGTCCACGGCAGCGACGATCCAGAGCGTCACCCTCAATTGATGGAGCGACCATGAGCACGACTCTCTCCTCTTATGCCGACGCCGCGTGGGCGATCCTGACCGATGGACGAGCTACTGATCGCGCGGAGCGCGGAACGCTGATCTATGCGCCCGACCATGTCGCTGATCACCTGTATGTTCTGCTATCGGGCGCTGTCAGCCTGTACCTGCGATCCGGTGAAGGACGTGCATTGACGCTGCGCATTGTCGAAGCCGGGCAGTTGTTCGGGCATGTCAGCGCAAGCGATGGCACGCGTTACGATACATTTGCCGAAGCGACTACGCTGATACGCTATGTCCGCATTCCGCGCAGCGAACTTACCAGCCTGCTGGTGCGCACGCCAGAACTGGGCATTGCACTGATGGAAGATATGGCGCAGCACCGTGCTGTGGTCAGCCGTCGCCTTGACGAAGTGGCATTCAAGTCGGTGCCAGCGCGTCTTGCATCATTGCTGCTTGATCTTGCCCGTCGCCATGGCGGACCGCATGCTGCCAGTGTGCCGCGCCACAGTCATCGCCAGCTGGCGGAAATGATCAACGCCTACCGCGAAACCGTCACCAAGGTCATCAACCAGTTCCGCGATGCGCGGCTCCTTGAAATCGATCACTCCAGCATCACGCTGGTGAATGTGCGTCGTCTCGAAGAACTGGCGCAGGGTTGACGATCATACGCTCGCTTATTTCCCACAAACGCGCTGCTGCTGCCATGTCTTGCGCCTGTGGCGCAGGCGAGGTCTCGCGCGATTTGACAAAATACCTGCCACTGATCGTCGCAACCTCAGATGCTGTAGCCAGGTAAATCGACGTTTGCGCACCTTCTTCCGGGGTGATAGCGAATAGGCGCTGCATCAGCGCCATCAAGCCGCCCCAGATGATGCCATTGTTATGCGCAAAACGGGTGGCCACAAATCCAGGATGGAGTGCATTCGAGGTCACGCCCGTCCCTTCCAGACGACGTGCCAGTTCATTCGAGAAGAGGATATTCGCCAGTTTCGACTGTGCATAGGCTGCCCAGCCATTGTAGCCGCGGGTAAACTGGAGGTCGTCCCAGTGCATCGTTCCACCGCGGTGCGCATCTGATGACACGTTGACCACGCGCGCTGGTGCGCTGGCGCGCAGAATGTCGGTTAGCAGATTGGTCAGCAGAAAGTAGCTCATATGGTTCAGCGCCCATGTCAGTTCGATGCCATCGGCGCTGACCTGCCGCGAGGCGAAAACACCGCCCGCATTATTGATCAGTACATCAAGGCGTTGATGCCGTTGCAAAAACGCTTCCGCGACCGAACGGACGCCGGCCTGTGACGACAGATCGGCGATCAGTGCCTCGACCTCAACGCCAGTTGCCTGTTTGATGCGTGCAATCGTTGCAGCAACCCGCTTCGCGCTGCGCCCGACGATGACAACATGCATCCCCCGGCGCGCCAGTTCACGCGCAGTCACTTCGCCAATGCCCGACGTTGCACCGGTAATGAGACAGATGGGTTTCTGGTTCATGGATGTTCCTGTTCTGTGATGACCTTCTCTCGCCAGTCAAGAGTCGTATTCGATCTACGACTCGGATACGCTCTGGCCTGCCTTCTGGATGATACCAGGGCTTGTAGGGCGAAGATTGCCAGCAGTGTCAGCCCTCTTTCTCAATCACCTCAATTATGTCCGATGTATCGGACGCTTTTTATTATCGTATATCGAAGATATGCTGATAGAGATCCAAATTATCGAGCAGATATTGACAAGAGTAGCAACCAGGTGTATACTATGCAATGCGCCTGCCTGTGTCGGGTACATTTCCCCTCTATGCAAGGGACGTTCAGGACTGGGAAGGCGCATTATTGCAGCAAAAAGGCGTAAACGTGCAACAGCGACTTCGGGATGGTGGAAGCCAAAGGGTATCGTGCGTCTATTTCTGGCTGTGATATCTGTCAGGGAAAACCTGCATCGCAGGGCAAACTTGGCCGTTCACGCGCATTAAGCGTTTCGAGTGAGCAGAATACGAACGTGTTCTGCTAAGCGGGATGGTACCGCGGGTTGTGGTCAACCCGTCCCGGCGCGGTTTTAGCCTTGCCAGGACGGGTTCCTTACTTGATAGGAGGATCCGATGGCCACAAAACTGCTTGCTGATCGATCGGCACGCAGCGCAGGTCAGAATGATGTCGAAATCTACCGTAACGGTTCGCTTACAGTTCCAAAAATTGCCGCTCCCGATCCAGAAGTAGCTGCGTTGCTCGATCGCGTCCTTCCCACGGTGGAAGTATGGCGCGAGCATCTGACTGTCAGCATCGGACGCGCGACGGAACTGACCGGTCTCAAGGACACTCAGATCCGCTACTTTGAAGAATTGTACGGGCAGGAGCGCGATACCTCCGTCCCTGCTGGAGCAACGCGCTCCTATTCGCTGGCAGATCTCCGTAGGCTGGCAGTGTTTGCCGAATTGTTGAAGCATGGGTATCGCCCGGCACAGGCAGCCGAGATTGTGCGTTCACTTGCGCACTTAATCGACCGGGGGGCGACGCGCAATATTGCCGACGTACTGCGTCGGGAGGGGGATGCGATCACCGATGGTTTTCTCCTTTCGCGCCTGGCAAGTCAGGTTATTTTTGCTGCCCAACTCGAACTGCGCGAGCGAGCGCCGGATGCCAGGATTACGGCAATGTTCGTCGTCGAGCAGGTCATCGATCCCGCTTCGACCGTTGATGTGACTCGCATCGGCAGGGAACTCGCAGCGGATGCTCGAGATATGCTCGTTGCTTTAGATCGCGCGACCATTGTCGGTGAACCGTTTGAAGGCGGTGACAGTCTATGGTCTGACGATGAAAGCAGTATCGTGCTGTTCTACAGCCGCGAGTCGTGGAGCGTTCCTCTGCCGGACAATACAGCGTTTTGTTGCTATCGTCCGCCGTCGGCGCCTGAAACGACAGTCGTGTTTGCAGTTCAGTCGGTTGTGCCGGAGATCATTCCGCCAGTGTTCAATGTTGCACTTCCTGCGCGCGACCATTTGATCGACTGGATGGTGCGCATGTGTTGCGTCATCTTCCCGGAATTTCGCCAGGCGACTTATGCGCACGGGTATCGTTATCGCTCCGACGGATATCGACTAGCGCACACTCGCGACACTCTGAATCGTCTAATGCAGCGCATGCGCAGCTTGATTTTTGGCGACGATGCAGAGGTGAGCATGGCATGCCTGCTGCTGCCCAACGATCTGTACAAACCCACGCATCTTTCGATTCTAGCGCATGCTGGCTACTCCGAAGAAATTGCACGTCGTGTGCGACTCAGTCTCTCTGGCGAAGGGGAAGGGTTGAGCGGTCGGGCATTTCTGACGCGTGAGCCGTTTCTGACGCGCGATGCTGCTCATGATGAGCGCGTGTACGGCGCTCAGAATGAGCATTGCAAAGTGGCGCTGGCTGTGCCGCTCCTTTCCCACTGGGATACCCACCCGTTTGGTGTGCTTTACCTGGCATCGCAGCGTCCTGCGTCGCCTCTGCTGAGTGAAACGGCATTTGTGGCACTAGTGTTCAGCAATATTCTTAGTGAGTTACTCGGGCGCTGGTGGCTCACCCGTCTGCGTCGCAAGCACGATGCTTTGCTGCATACCTATGTGACTGAGTACATCCGCTGGTTCAACGGGATGGATCTGCATGGTCCTGAGTTCGAAGAGGGCGTGCGGCAGATCGAGCACATCTGGGAGCGCGCTGCTGCGATGAGCGAGGCAGGCAGCGGACGTGCGGTTGTGGAACGTATGTCGCGTCAGTATGTGACCCTGGCAGTGCTTGATATTGATCGCTGCCGCGACCATCGCGGTCGGGGCGATGAACCGTTCCTGCTGGCAGCGCAGCGTCACGTGCAAAAGGCGGTTGAGCAGATTCTCCCCGGTGTGCGGGGATACTGGTTCAAAAATGATCATACCCTGCTGGTGCTCGATGGGTGTTCGCTCGACGAAGCTGTCGTGCTGATCAGGCGGATCGCCAGTCGGGTGCAGATGGTGCCAGTTGTGATTGCTGGCAGGTCTGAACGCACTCCAGTCACAATAAGCGCTGCATTGAAGACGCTTTCGTATCAGGAACTCTACGACCTCTCGCACCACGACCGGGACGTGCTGAAGTCCAGTCTGACTTCGATCATCGAAGTGCTCTATGAGAAGACTCATAGATCGGAACGAACTATTCACGTGTTCCAGAATGGCGACTGGAAAAAAGATCCCTAATCGTTGCTACTCGTTCTGTTCTTGCTGATCAGTGCATCGGCGTCTTTGCCGTTCCCCAGTCCTGGTACCCGGACAGGTGAAAGCAATGCTGTCACCTGTCCGCTCTTTCGTTTTTGACTTCGCTGCAAAAACGCACCGCAGCGAAGCCGGGTGTGCAGCGGTTTCCATCAATTGCTCCCTGCATTCTCCACGACGCTGCGGTGGAATGACTTTTTAAGGAGACTCATCGTTCCTCTGTCTTCTCCCGCTTCTATATTCGGGTATGCGCTGGTCAGGAACATCATTGTTCTACACTGGAAGAAAGCGCTACGCACGGTTTGAAACGTCGTTGATCCTGACACCGGAGGATTACAGCAAATGTGCGAAGGCGGACGACGTCTCGCCGATCATATCCGGTTTTTTTAAAAAATATCAACTTGACATTGATGTTTCCCTGTTATACCATAGAAATGCGTAGATAAGCACGCACCGCTCCGGCTCAATTCCTGGTTTTCTCCGACGAGGCGATATGATACGGGTAAAGTTCGAGGTTGTCCGTATCCTCCCATTATTATGGAAGGAGCCTCATCGTGGACATCCCGTTATTGATCCATGTTGGCGGAAGTGTTGTCGGTTTTTGGGCTGGTCTATTTCTAGGTAATCGCACCGCGTATCATCCCTCGACGCGGTGGCTTCGCTGGACGTTTGTCTTCACTGGTTGCTACTTCCTCCTTAGAGCGATTGAATCCTCTCTCAAATCTCCTGTACACTATCTCACACAGGTACAACTGATACCGGCTCTGGTTGCGCTGGCATGCTGGCGCGGATGGGTGATCGGTGTGCGCGGCATTACCCGTGCAGAGCGTCGGGCTCGCTGGATTTATGTTGCTCTGGCGGTTGGATGTGCGCTGATCTCTGCGCTCGTCCTTGTGCCATCGGTGATTATTACCGGCGGGTACCTTATCGTCACGCTGGGGAGCGTCTGGTTCAGGACTTGGCGACTGTACCAACACGAAACGATCCTGCCAGCACAGCGGGCGGCCAGGACGTTGCTCGTCGCAACCACAATCATCTGCATAAGTGTAGTGACGCTGGCGGCAGTCGCGTGGCTGCAACCAATGCCGTCGGAGATTGCCGGAATGCTAGATCAGGCAGTCAAAGGTATGCTCTGTGGCGGCATTGCGCTGCTGGGGTACGGGGCGCTCGTCTACACGCGTCGGCACATCGGGCGCAACAGCAGTCGTGATTATCTGGTCAGCGGACTTGCCAGCCTGGGTATTGTGATGGTGTACGGGCTTATCCTGATCGCTTTTCACAACGTAACCCAGAGCGTGTTGATGGCAGAACAGGCGCTGGTGCTGGGGATTATCCTTGTGCCGGTGCTCATTGCCACGCACTTCGGATTCGATCAACTCCGGGATGCGCTCGACTGGTTGCGCTTCGATCAATCGTCGCGCCTGATGCGCAGCATGATGCGCTCCTTTGCCAGACAGATTGGCACGGAAAAATCATGCGATCAGGTGGTACGGGAGTGCCTGCAAACGCTCGCCTGTGTTGCAGACGTATCGCGCAGCGCACTGTTCTGGTTCGAAGATCACGAAGCACGGTTGCTCGCATCACACGGGCATACACCGTCATATGCGCCCAAGAAGAGCGATCTTCTCGCTGTGCGGATGCGACGGTTCGATCAATGCGCCGATTACACCTATCTGCTGCCGCTCAGCGTGGCTCGAAAACAGCGCGGTGCGCTATTGCTTAGCAGTCCTGGTTATGGGCAATGGTCGCCCCGCGAGCGCGAGCAACTCAGTACGCTCGGCATGTTGCTGGCGGCGTATATCGAGCACTCCCGCTCCGAGCCGACGACCATCCCGCAGCGCATTCATCGCCTCGAAGAGCAGGCGCGTGATGTACAGCAACTGCACGCCGCATTGAGCGATGTGCAGCCGCCCCTGGTGGTCATAACGACGCTGGGCCGTTTCGATGTTCAGGTCAATGGAAAACCAGCGTCGTACCGGCGTATGCGCATTGGGCGGCATATGTTCCAGGGGATGTTGATGTATCTCGTCGCTCACACAGGGCGTCCCGTTCGGCGTGATGTGCTGGTCGAGGTGGCGCTGGAGCATCGTCGTGGGCGCAAACACGAAGATGATCTGCCGGACGAGTCGCACTACATTTCCGGATTGCGCACAACCTTGCAGCATTGGGGGATGGGCGATGCGTTGGATGTGACTACCGAAACCGTCACGCTGAAACGCCATCCGTCCTGGACGACCGATACCGATCAGGTGCTGGCGTTGAGCAACAGCGCCAGACAGGATATCGTCCAGGGTCGGATTGAAGCGGCTGTAGCGGCGCTCGAAGAAGCGCTTAGTTTCTTCCACGGCGATTACCTGCCGCAGTACGACGCACCTGACCATCGCATTGACCCCGAACAACGAAGGTGGGAGCGTGAACGGGTGCAGATCGAGAAGCTCCTACTCAAGTGTTACCTTCGCCTGCCGGACCTCTCAGCCAGGCAGCATGCTCCAAATATTGCAGACGCTATTCTGAGTCGGAATGAAGATGATCCAGAGATGGTGCGCCTGGTACTGGACGTTGCGCAGCGCCTTCAGGACAATCACCTGCTTCAGCGCTGTCACACCATCCGGGAATGATCGTTCATCTTCCTCTTTCTAGAAATATTAGAAAATCTTTGTTTATCTCTGAACTTTCGAGATCACCGATATTTCTCGTCCGTATCTCAGTCGTTTCTCAGCAGTATACCTAGAATGAAACTGTCACCGCAGGGGGTATTGCTCGTTGAGCAACGCCGTTCCGGTGACAGAGAGGGGGCTGCGATGACAACATCCGCACATTCCTTCGCTCGTGATCTGGTCTTTCGCCCACATCCGCACATTGTCGCCAGCAAGATTGTTGTGCTCCTGGGAATTGGCGGCGGCATGCTCGTAGCCAGCATTGTTTACTCCTCTGCACTGACGCTGCCAGTAGTGATCGTCGCGCTGGCGCTGGCGCTGCGCATCGCGTATCTGGAACTGACGACATTCCTGATCGTGCGGGGCGACACTCTGCTGTTGCAGTACGGGTGGATCTTCCGCCGGGAAGAGCGCATTGCACTCCATCGCACCGACGTGATGACGACGCAGAGCCTGGCGGGTCGCCTGCTGGATTACGGTCACATCACGTTTACCTGCGATGATCGGGCGATTGAGGTGCGCAACATTGCTCAATTTCGACGGTTGCAGGAGGAACTCGCTCGATTACAACGTATTCCAGCCCTGTGGAGGTCCTCATGAAGCGATTTGTGCAAGACCTGGCGAGACGATTTGCGTTCACGTTGATGGTGGTGGCGTTGATCGTGCTGATGCTGGGCGAGGAGGCGAGGCGCGCAGCAGATTTCGCATTTCTGCTCGCGGTCGGCCTCGGTCTGCTGGGGATCGAGTGGATCGTCGCACTGTCCGACCGCATCTGCTGCAATGTGTCGTCCTGTCTGGTGTCTGCCGTCTGTACGTACGCGTCGAGTCGCCCGACGCCTTCACCGTGCGCGTTCAGGCAGCGGGTTCGCCGCCAGGCGTCGGAGGGAGTGACCGTTCCCATCTTCCGGCGTGTGTCGCAGGCAGCGCTCCAGTATGCGTCCGTGTCACGTCGCTTCCTGGAGTACCGAGAGCTGACGCGTCTCCGCCGAACGGCGCTGCATGAGGTGCTGATTGCACGCAATGCACATACGGGGCAGCGCGTGGTCATCAAGCGGGTGCTGCCCGGCGTCGCAGACCGTGATCTGAAACGCGAGGCGGGAATGCTCGTCTGGCTTGAACTGGAGCGAGTGCCGATCCCAGCGCCGCGCTATATCGATTACCATGAGCGCGATGGACGCAGCACCCTGGTGATGACGTACATCGAGGGACGCACGGTTGAGGAATTGTCGGCGACCGGGACGATTTCCGCTCCGGTGATCGTCCGGTTGCTGGCGAAGATATGCGTGGCGCTCGATACACTGCACCGTGCCGGGTATGTGCACCAGGATATCAAGCCCGCCAATCTGATCCTGGAACCCGGAGGCTCGCTGGCGGTCATTGATTGGGGTTCGGCGCGGCGCATCCATATCCCTTACGATCCGGGCGCGATCACCTGCACGCCGGAGTTTGCCAGCCCGGAGCAGTTGCGCGGACTGGTGCTGCCGGGCAACGACCTGTACGCCATCGGGAAGACGCTGGCAGCCGTCATTCCGGTGCCGCCGCCAATGCTGGCGCAGGTCATCGCCCGTGCGACCGGTCCCCTGTCGCGCCGGTACGCCACCGGTGCCGATCTGGCCCATGCACTGCTGACGGCAATGCGTATCGATGCGGCGTGGCAGGGCGGGGCGGCATAATCGAGGAGTACAGGGAATCTGAGAGCGTGATCAGAAACTATGATCTCGGATAGAAGTTTTTGATCGCGCTCTCAGTTCTCAGTTCTTAGTTCTTACCGTACACCACCCCCAACTTCTGATATCCTCAATATTCTGATGAAAGCGCTTATCCTTTCAGATGTTCACAGTAATGTCGTCGCATTGGAAGCGATCTGGGCGTGCGAAGGCAATGCCGACGCGATCTACTGCGCCGGTGATCTCGTGGATTACGGGGTGTATCCGCGTGAAACGCTCGCCTGGATGCGCGCGCACGACGTCGTGTGCGTACAGGGCAACCATGATTCAGGTCGCCGAGACGTTCTACGAACTGGCACTCTGGCATATTCCAGAGAGCGCGTCGCAGTGGCGCCACCACAACGCCCAGAGATTGACTGCCACAGATGTCGATTTTCTGTGGTTGCTGCTGGAAGCGGTGACGTTTGAACTCGACGGCGTCCGCTACGGTACGCCCCACCTCTACCGCAATTACGACCTTATATCGATATTCTGCCGCACCCACTTTCCCGACCACACGATTGATCGTCTGATCCTGGGGCATACCCATCGTCGGGCATGATGATCCTCGGCGAACGCGAGGTCTGGCTCAATCCCGGCAGCGTTTCCTACCGTCGGCAGGACGATCCGGATCGGGAAGCGCACTATATCGTCATCGAGGATGGCGTCGTTTCGCTGCGCAGCGTTCCTTACGACTACAACGCCGTCTATGCCGAGGTCATGCGGCAACAGGTGGCAGCCGATGAAATGCGCGCCGTGCAGTGGTGTTTCGGTCCACGGCATGAATAGCGGTAGAACAGTGACATTCTACGGCTTGCAAGGAGGCATCTATGATTCTGGCAACGCTCGATCAGACACAATGCCGACCTCCTGATTGGCGACGCAGAGGCGTTTCGACCACTGAACGCGCTCAAACTGATCCGTCTGGCAGTCAGTCTGGGAGGCGCCGAGTCGCTTGCAGAGCGCCCGGCAACAATGACCCATGCTAATGTCGATCCGGAAGAGCGATTGGAACTGGGAATCACCCGGCAATGATCCGCCTCTCGGTCGGCGTCGAGCATCCAGGCGACCTGATTGCCGACCTGGCGCAGGCGCTGGAGGCGGTGTGAAGGGTCGTGCGCACGCCGGTTATGTATTGGTGATACAATCAGGTGGAATAACAGGCGACCGATCGTCGAGCCTGCGATCGGTGCGTTGACCTCGCGGTCAAGATATTTGCCGGAACCGGCAAGTGTCTTGACCGATTGTATTTGAGGGGGCGTCTATGGTTTGGTTGCTGCCGGTTTTTGTTTCGCTGCTCATCGTCGCAGCCCTGATCGAAACCGCAGTTGCGCTGCACGCCTGGCGTCAACGCATGACCACCGGGGCGATGCAACTGGTGACGCTGATGGCAGCGGCCATTATCTGGACGCTGGCGTATAGTCTGGAACTGGTCAGCACGTCGCTGGCGATCAAAATGGTCTGGATTGGTATTGCGTATCTCGGCGTCGCGTTTCTGCCCGTTTTCTACCTGCGCTTCATTGTCGCCTACACCCAGCGTGCAACGCGGCTTATGCGCTGGCGCGGCGCACCCTGGTACATCATTCCGATAGTCACGATTGCGCTCAACTGGACGAATGGCGCCCATGGTCTGTACTATCAGCAGGTGACACTGGTAAACGAAGGACCGTTTGTGCTCCTCAGCGTTACGCCTGGTCTGTGGCTATGGGTGTTTGCTGTCTATTGCTATACCTCGATCATACTGGGTGCAGTTCTATTCTGGCGCGCTGTGCGCGGTGTGGCGCCGTTGCAGCGCAGAGGCTCCATCATAGTTGCTGTCAGCACATTTGCGCCATGGATCGCCAATCTGCTGCAACTTTTCGAACTCCATCCCTTCATGCCGCTGGACATCACTCCGCTCGCCGTCGCAGGTTCGGGGCTGGCGATCCTGTGGGGTATGTTTCGCTATCGGCTCTTTTCGCTGGCGCCGATTGCGCGTGAGCATGTCGTTGAGATGATGAGCGATGCGGTCATTGTTGTCAATACGCGCAAACGGATCGTCGATCTGAACCCGGCAGCGCAGCGCCTCTTCGCTTCTGATGGCAGTGCACTCTTCGGTCAACGGATCGAGACGCTGCTGGCGCCATGGCCCGTGCTGATGCAGGCGTGTTGCGAGCCGGTCGAACAGGTGCTGGAAGTCGAATATGACCGATCACCACACTGGGTCTTCGAGGTCAAAATCATCCCGCTTGTCGGTAACGAGGGCAGGATCAACGGGCGGCTCCTGATCTGGCGCAATATTACCCAGAGCAAGCGCAATCAGGCGTTGCTCCGCGATCGGTTGCGGTTCATTCAGTTGATCCAGCATGCCGCCAACGATTTCGTGCGTTGCGAAGTAACGCAGATCGACGAACACATTATCGCCGTGCTACAGAAAGTTGCTGTTTTCACCGGCGTCGAGCGCAGTTATGTTGCTCTGCTTACGCCAGAGGGCGACCGCGCAACCATTGCCTATGAGTGGCTGCATCCGGCAGTGACATACAGCAACGAACGGATGCAACCGGTTGTCCTGTCGAAGTTTGCCCGGTGGATCGAACAGTTGCAGCGAGGCGAAGTTGTGACGATTCAATGTGCCGATATTCCCGATATGTCTGAGTATGAGGTGCTGCGAGAGACATTCCGTGCGCTTCAACTCAAAACGACGGCGGCTATTCCACTATTCGTTGGTGCAACGTTCATCGGATGGATTGGCTTCGATACGATGAGCTACGCATATGAAATCTCTGAAGCCGTGATAGAGGCGTTTAAGTTGACCGGTCAGTTGATCGCCAGCGCCATTCATCGCCAGCGCACCGAAATGGCACTGCGCCAGCGCGAGCAGCACTTCCGTTCGCTGTTCGACCATATGCAGGAAGGGGTGGCGCTTCACCGGCTGATCTACGACGAGCACGGCAGGGCCATCAATTATGAGATCATCGATGTCAACAATCAGTACGAGCGCATTCTCAATCTGCGCCGCGAAGATGTCGTCCATCGCCTTGCAACCGACGTTTACGGCACGCCTGAACCGCCCTATCTGGCAGAATACAGCGCCGTGGCAATAACCGGTCAAGCGACACATTTCGAGGTCTATTTCGCGCCAATGCAGAAACACTTCTTCATCTCAGTCTCACTGCTCGGACCGGATCAGTTCGCAACGATCTTCTTCGACATGACTGCGCGCAAGCAGGAAGAAGCCGAGCGAGAGCGATTGCAGACACAGTTGATGCAGGCGCAGCGTCTCGAGTCCGTGGGGCGACTGGCGGGCGGCGTCGCCCACGATTTCAACAATATCCTGACAGTTATCAGCGGCAGCGTCGAGTTGGCGCTGGCAATGATCCCGCCCGACTCTCCGGCATACGTAGAGATGCAGACGATCCAGCAGAGTGCCAGACGCGCGGCGAGTCTGGTACGTCAATTGCTCGCCTTTGCCCGACGCCAGCCTAGTCATCCCCAGACAGTTGATGCAAACAAGGTGATTGAAGGGATGCTCCCGCTCGTACGGCGCTTGATTGGCGAGGACATTTGCTTCGTATGGGTACCGGCGCCGTATCCCTGCTCGATCATCGTCGATCCACATCAGTTCGAGCAGGTGGTGATGAACCTGATTGTCAACGCGCGCGATGCTATGCCAGACGGCGGCATGCTGACGATCACTACATCCGTAACCGAGATAACTCTCGGAGATAGGGACTCGGCAGTGACGCCGTTTGTTTGTATTACGGTCGAAGATACCGGTGTCGGCATGGATGCGGAAGTCATGGCGCATATTTTTGAGCCGTATTTTACAACGAAAGCTCCCGGTCAGGGCACCGGTCTCGGTCTGGCGACCTGCCTGGGCATTGTCCAGCAGTATGCCGGGTTCATCCGTGTTGAGAGCGAACCAGGGGAGGGCAGTCGGCTCGAGGTCTTTCTGCCCTATGCTTCTGGTCTGGCTGCACATGCGGGCGAGATCCAGAGCGACGCCCAACCGGAAGGAGGACTGGAAACGATCCTGGTTGTCGAAGATGAACCGACGGTGCGGCAACTGGCAGTACGAATGCTGCGTGATTATGGCTATACCGTATTCGAGGCAGGCAACGGACACGAGGCGCAGCAGGTTGTTACCATGCTCGCTGGCGCACCTGTTCATTTACTGTTGACCGACCTAGTCATGCCCGGCATGAGCGGCGTCGAACTGGCGACATGGTTTCAAACGCGCTATCCTGGCGCGAGTATCTTGTTTATGTCGGGGTATGCACGTCAACTGCCGGATGGCGTCGGGAATCCAACCATCGCTTTCTTGCAGAAGCCGTTCAACCGTCATACCCTGCTGAACCAGGTACGCCGTATGCTCGATGCGGTGACGACACGTATCTCTGTCTGACAGGATTTGGTTTCGCTCGGAGGATAAACCGCTCCGATGCACGGAATCGAAAGCGTCTTTCACTTCTTTTTTTGGTGTCATAACATATCTGCGTCCCTCATCCCTAATCTGCAGGATTGCGTTTTTCATATCCAGATCCGTAGAACATCTGCATGATTCACCAGTGTTCGTTCGTCATTCGCGCTATATGCCCCGGAGCGCGGGCGTCTTATTCGCGTGGGGCTGTGGGCCTGGGAGCGCAGGCGTTGCGCCCGCGCGGGACTGTGGGCCCGAAAGCACGGGCGTTGTGCCCGCGTGGACTCTCAAGGGTAGCGTTCTTGGAAAGGATGAGCGGTTTTCTGCATTCCCGTGCGCTTTTGCTCCTCATCCCCCCAACCCCCTTCTCCCACACGAGGAGAAGGGGATTTTGGTCGTCCTGATGCCCAAGACGAGAGAAGGAACGCAGGAGCAAAAAACCCATCCCTCTCAGCGCTCGTGGGTCGGTCGAAGGCTCAATACCCTTGCTCCCATGATGTGTCGCATCGCTGCATGCAGGTGAGACGCCCGTTCACCCAGGCAGTACAGAGACGCACACTGTTCTAGCGCGACAGGAACATTTCAGAACGACTAAGCAATCATACGCATATCAGCCTGCTTCTATCGGCGAGCGTCTCACGCTCGACTATAATAGTGGCGGTCTGCTGAAACCGTTGCTAGCGCGGTCGGCAGGATACTTAGGACAGTATTTCGTCTGGTATTGAAGGAGCAAAGCAGTGAAGATTCCTCTCTTCTGGCGCCAGGTAGCGCTTGTGACGTTGATCGGCATGCTGACGCCACTCTTTGCCGCATGCGGTGGCGTACCTGCTACACAGGGGACCACGCTGCCGACTGCAGTTATCAGTGCACCGACTATGCCGCCTGTGGCGGCAACGGTCAATCCCATCTCTCCAGTGCCAACCGTAACCATAGACAATCCAGCGCCGACGCCTGTCGCTCCATCGCCCACGAAAGCGCCAGTTGAGCTAACATTCCCGCTCAGGTTGCAACAGCCGGAGCATGGGGTTGTTGCGCATCTCTACTACACCGACCGTGAGCGGGTGTTGACGCTCACCGAAATTGCCGGATATACCTGGGTGCGCCAGCAGATCCATTGGAAGGACATCGAAGGACCGGAACCGGGCGATTACAAGTGGGGCGAACTCGACAACATCGTTGACGACATCGCCGCGCGAAACCTTAACCTGCTAATCAGCATCGTCAAGGCGCCATCGTTCTACAATCCGACGAACGGTTTGCCGCGTGATCCGGTGACTATGGGGAACTTCGTCGAGGCAATGGTTCGACGGTACGGTACGAAGATCAAAGCGATCGAGATCTGGAACGAACAGAACCTGGCAGTCGAAAACGGTGGTCGCGTGACCGTTGAGGATGCCGGGCATTATGTCGAAATTCTGGTCGAATGCTACAAACGGATCAAAGCGGTCGAACCGCGCATTTTTGTACTAGCGGGCGCACCTTCGTCGAGCGGCGTTGACGAACCGTCGCTGGCAGTCTCCGACGAGCGTTACTACCGGGCGATGTATGAATATAAGGGCGGGCTGATCAAGGACTATTTCGATGCCCAGGCAGTGCATCCTGGCGGCGCCGCCAATCCGCCCGACACTCTCTGGCCCGAAAAGCCAAGCTATATTAAGGGATGCAAACCAGCGCCAGATCGCTGCTGGAACGATCATCCGACGCACTATTTCCGCCATGTCGAGAATGTGCGCAAGTTTATGGTCGAGGAGGGAGTTGGCGATCATCAAATCTGGATTACCGAATTTGGATGGGCGACGCCGAACAGTACTCCCGGATATGAGTTTGGCAACTATGTGTCGCTTGAGCAGCAGCGCGACTATATCATTGCTGCGATGAAGCGCATCGATGAACTCTATCGTACGCCGGACGGTAGGCCGTGGATAGGGGTCGCATTTCTGTGGAATATGAACTTCGCAGTGCTTTGGGGAGCGCAAGGCAAACCGGATCACGAGCAGGCGTCGTTCGGTATCCTAAACCCTGACTGGAGTCCACGTCCTTCGTTCCTGGCGATCCAGGGTTATCTAGCGGAGCGCAAACGTCGGATGGAGAGTGGCAGGTAAGAGAATTCGGAAACCGAGAACCAGGAACCGGGGTGAGGGGATGGAGCATGGGGATCTATTTTCCGTCTCTGCGCCCTGATGAGCCAGGCTCGGCACAGCGTAGGAGATTCGGGCAGGATGCCCAAGCACCTGGCGTGCATCAATCATGCCGCCCGTCGCTATAGGACATGGATCAGGATGCAATGGATCAGTATGAATGTTATCGACCGGCGTCCGCATCCATCCATCGTCTCGATCCGCAGTAGAGTTCAGCATACAGCGAAGTTCAGCCCGATGGAATTGCAATGACCGAATGCGCTGCTTGTCAGGAATCAGGCGTTCAGCATACACGAAGTTTAGTAGCGGATGATGTATTCAAAAGACTACGAGCCTTCGGCTATGGAATGCGAAGCCCGCTTGCTCGGACGAGAGCAGAGGAATTGTTTCAACAACTATCAGCTCACAGGAGTAGGGTCAGGCCCATCTGGCAGAGCATGCTGCGCGGCACACTAGTGTTCGTTCGCAATCTGCGCTGGTTGCCACGTTGCAAAGACGTACCACTCTCGCGGAGCAGCAGAAGGGCAATATGCCCTCACTCTCCGATGGATCAATCGCTGCGTGCAGGTGTGGCGCCCACACACCTGGGCCATACGAGAACGCATGTTGCTCCATTGTGTCAGGAGCTTCTCGGAACGACTATAGGTTGCCCTGGCAGGAAATGCATCCTATCGATGACGTGAGGTGTCACATCAATCACGAGTGCGTATTGATCCGAGGACGATTGTCCCAACGTCTGGTGCTATGCGCTCCAGCGCTCTTCCGGCAGCGAGTTTCCACGACGCCCACAGCGCCAGCCCGCTTAAGAGCGCGAAATAACCCAGCACTTTCACTGAAAATTCGAGCGGCGCTGTCGTCACAGTGTCCCAGACGAAACCACTTCTGAGAAAATCTCCCAACTGCAAGGCCGGAAGCGCATCGCGTCCCAGGTAGAGATCAGCAGCGCTCAGCGTTTCAAGAGCGTTCGCGCTAGTATCGCCCAGATCACCTTTGCGAACAAGCAGCATTAACACAGACTCCGGCAACCACGCTGAACAGCATTGCCAGCGTGTGCCTGCGGCGGATCAGCGCTTCCGCAAGAGCTGCAAGGCCAAGTGCATACTTGGCAGCCAGACTGGTCAGGCAGCGCATGCTGAACGTGCTACTTCCATGCCAGTCGTTCCATGATCCGTTGTAAACAGATATATACACGAGATAGCCGCCACGACGAGAGCGCTGCCTGGCATCGGGCTGCGGCGCATCAAGAGTAGTAGACCCGTCAGCCCGAGCGTCGCCAGGGGTGTCCAGTGAGCCAGTCCAAACCGCATAACAAACAAGTTGTGTCATGTCATAATGCGCCTTGAACAACAGGTGTACGACGCCGAGAATTGGTGCAATTAGCAGCAGTGCCGTCGCCCAATCGGTCATCGCTGCCAGACCGGCTGCAGCCCCGAGCGCCATCCATCGTGCGAAATCAGGTCGCTCGACAGCGCGCAACCATGCCAGCACAGTCGGCGCACAGGCAAATGCGCTGATTGCGTTGGCAAATCCTCCCTCTCGCATACTGTAGTACCAGAGGATGCTGCCACAGGATGCGGCAAACGCTCCTGCTGCGCTCGCCGCAGGACTGTACCAGCGTCGCGCACAACGGTATGCAATGATCATTGTGCTGACGCCAGCCCATGCGCTTATCAGGCAAACAGTAGCATAGGCACCCTCATCATAACCGTCTCCTCCGACAACCAACCGGTACAGCGCAAGCGGTCCCATCCAGAGCATTACCAGTCCTACCGACCACGGATTCGCCAGCAACCCTTTCTCTGGAGTAAGCGGAGGAGGATGAGAGAGCAGCAAATGTGTCATCCATTACAAGATCGCTGCGATAGACCAGTGAGCGAGCGTAAGCGTAGTATCCCACACCGTCCCCTATGATGCGAGGAACATAGATGATAACAAGTGTGAGCATACCGGCGCTGAGCAGCAATGCAACAGCGGCGCGATCATCGCGCAGACGCAGCACGGGCCAGCGCATTGCAAGTCGATAAACGAACACGCTAATGACAGCCACCAAACAGAGATGCGCAACAATCCAGGCAATTTCTAATCGTCACGCTGGCCAGATCCATCCGGCTATAACTGTTGCTGCGAGTGTTAACGGCGTTATGACTGCATACCTGCGATTACCGCTCGTCGGGCTGGCCCAAAATAGACCGAGCAACGCAAGCGGGAAAAACGGCGCCATCAGGTAAGATGGCACCACAGGTGATAGTGATACACCTGTGAGTACGATACTGAATAGTGGCAATACCCAGCACGCGACTGTCACGAGGGAACACAGGCGCAAGCAGCGTGCTCAGCATGATTGGTTGATCACTGGGTGCTGTAAATGGTAGATGTTCAAACCCGGACGAACTTCAAAGCGAAACGACTGGTTGCCCGCCCTCAAAGCAACAGGCGCTACTTCAGAATGGTACATTCTAAAGCGGAGTATAGCCGGAGTGCCGGAAGGCAGCGGCCAGAAATGTATTTTGCCCCCTGGGGCAGCGCCTAACGAAAAGGAGAGCCATCAAGCAGGCTGACTTCACGATCATAGAATCCGCTAACATAGCTGCGATCATTCGGACCGCCGATCACGATGCTCTGGCGAGAAGCGGCATTAATCTGCCATATTGCTCCACAGACGACGCAGACCAGTGCGATT
>JAGHYV010000151.1 GCA_017743475.1 Roseiflexus sp.
GTCGAGGGCGCAGGCGAGGTCGAGGTCGAGGGCGCGGGCGAGGGCGCGGGCGCCCCATGTTACACTGGCGAGGGTCGCGTGAATCTGCGGTGTGATCTTACCGCTGTCGGCAGCCATCAACCATTGGCGCCAGCGCGCCTCATCACTGACGGCCAGCGCCCAGGCTGCATCGCGGGCCAGGGCCGCGTCGGTCGCGTTCTGCGCCAGTTCCAGCAGTCCGGCGCAGATCTGCTCGTCTGACCACCCCTCCTGCCAGACCTGTTTCAGCCAGGGGGTGAGCCGCGAGTCGAAGCAGACCGCGTCCGGTGTCAACGACTCGTGCGGCTCCCAATCGGGTCGCAGGTAGAGGGCCTGAAGGATAGCGCGCCACACCGGGCGCTGCGCCAGCGCCGCAGCCTGCGCCGGGTCATCCAGCAGCGCACGCAGCGGCAGGTTCTGGTCCCTCAGCGCCTCTAAGTGGCACTCGACCTGATGCCAGAGTGCTTCGCGGATGGCGGCGACAGGTTCGGCGTGGTCGCGGGCGGCGGCCAGCAGGGGCGGGATCAAGTCAGGATGGCGCCAGTCGCACTCCAGGATCAGTTCGGCCGCCGCCAGCCGGCGGGCCGGATCGGCGCCGGTCAGTGCAGCGGCGAAAGCGGCGCGGGCAGCGGTCAGCGTACTCAGGGGCCGCAACGCCCGTTCGATGGCGTTGCGCAAAGGCGGCGGTGGGCGCGTCGTCTCGTCGTCGGGAGGCCAATCGCGGTCGGCGTAGGCGGCCAGAAGTTGGGTCACGGCATTGACGATCAGTTCATCCGGCGGCAGGCGTTGCAATTCCGGCAGGCATGCGGCCAGGAAGAGGGCGTTGCGTGGCAGCAGGCCGGGCGCCGGTTCCAGTACCTCCAGGATGGCTTTGGTCAGGTTGCGCAGGTCGGCGGGCCGACGGCGCGCCAGGTCGGCCACCGCCAGGCGCAGCGGCTCGTGCCAGGCCGGTTCATCCAGGCGGTGATACACCTCCTCGATAACGCGGTGGGGGTCCCAGGCCAGAAAGAGAGCGGCAAAATACTCCTGGAAGGTACGGTGGATGAAGCCGTAAGCGCCGTCGCCGCGCGCCAGCAGGAAGCCGCCCAGCTCGGCGGCGCTGCGGAAGAGCGCCCCCGCCTGCTCGCGGTGTGCCGGGCGGTAGGCGCCGTCGAACTCGCGCAGCGCATCCTCCAGCCATGATTGCACCACAGCTTCCTCGGCCAGGCTGGTGGGATAGTCCGGGTTGGCATGCAGACGCACGGCCACGTAACCCATCGCATAGCGGAAGCGCTCCTCGCTCAGGCCCAGGCTGACCCAGGCATCCTGGCGCTGGCGAATGAAGGCTTCAACCACCTGATCGTACAGTTCAGTGCGGCGCTCGGGCAGGCTGCCGTTCAGGTCGTAAAACAGGCTGGCCAGGATCGTCAGCAGGAGGGGGTTGGCGGCGATCTCACGTAGTGCGGGCCGCTGTGGATCAAGCACGGCTGCGCGCAGCGCCTTCGCATCGGCCGCAGGGTCGCCCCGCACGGTGCGACCGGTCTGAGCGTGAACAGCCGCCGTCCAGGTTCGGCAGAAGCGGGTAATGGCCGGTTCGCTCATCTCCTCAACAGTGTAATGGGGTAACGGCGCGGGTAAGGGGGCCAGGTAGTAGCCGATGGGTCGGCTGGTGATCACCACCTGGTTGCCGCCACGCTGTCGGGGTTGTTCCTGGTGTCGTTCTGGTGCGGCGCGATAGTGCGGGTCGGCTGCGCACAGATTGGTATCGGGCGTGCGCACCCAGTTGCGCACAAAGTCAACAATGGCGTCCACCACCTCCCGGCGGCGATAACTCTCGGCGATCTCGTCCAGGCCGTCCAGCATGATGAGCGCCCGCCCGTTTCGGATGGCATCCTGCACGATGGCACGGCCCACGGCAGGGTCGGGGTGGAGCAGGCACCCCTGCCAGCGATGGCCGCCCAGGTAGTCGAAGAGGCTCAGGCCGGTGTCGCGGTTCTCGATCCAACGTGCAGCAGCGTAGTCGGCCAGGCGCACGGGTACCGGCAGTCGCGGCGGTCCCAGCACGACCGGCGTCGTCTCGTCTTCCTCCAGATCGGCGCGCACCTGGTCGGCGGGGGCGGTCACCTGGGCAGCGCCGTCGAGCATCGCCTGGGCGAAGCGCAGGGCCAGCCAGCGGATCAGGGTGGTCTTACCGGCGCCGGGGTCGCCGAGCAGCACCGTCCAGCGTTCCTGACCGATCAGTTCGCCCAGGTCGATGCGTCGTGCGGCCAGGGCCAGGTAATCGCCCTGTTCGGCGCGGGCGCGGTTGCGCAGGGCCAGGGTCAAACCCATAGGGTCAAGGCCCACACAGATGCGACGATAGAGCCGCCAGCGCTCGCGGTCATCCAGTGGCAGGTTCGCCAGCTCCTGCTCGTGCGCGGCCAGGTCGGCCAGGAACTGCTCCCAATTGGCGCGGCGCTCGGCTGCGTTGGAGGCATCAGCCTTGAGCGCCACGTACACGCGCTCTAGCGGCAGGTGATCCACCGGTCCACCGGCGCCGCGCAGGTCGAGGGTCTGGCAGGACGCGATAACGTTCTCCAGGTAGCGGCGCACGTCTTCAGCAGTGTAGGGCGGCGGTCGCCGGTCGCGAGATAGATCGCGCATCAGGCGCAGCACCTCGTCTAACGTGGCGCGCTCGTCGGCGGAGAGGGCCTGCTCCACCCGTGCGCCGTCACCAATGGCGACACCGGTGGCTTCGGCAATGACGATGTTGTAGACGGTGTTTCCCTGGCCTTCGATGCGCTGCAACTGCTGCACGATGGCAGCGAGCGTGTGGCCCTGTTGCTGCAATAGGGTCTGGATGGTCAGCATCCGGCCCAGGTTGACCCGGTTGAAGAGCGGGCTGTTCGGACGGGAGGCCTCGTTCACCAGCGCCTCGCTCAGGCCGCGGTGGAAGGCGGTCAGCGCCCGGTCGAAATCGACCGGCAGGGTCGCACGGTCGAAGTCCAGGGCGTCGAAGGCGGCACGCAGGGCAGGCAGGTCGGGCAGGTCCGCGCCGGCTAGGGCCACATCTAGCAGCGTCTGAGCCACACCGGGGGCGACAACGAACTGGCGCAGGATGGTCTCGACCAACGCCTGACGGTCGCGGTTCAGCCCCGCACAGACAGAATCCAGCATCGCCCGGAAGCCGGACTGGTAGCACTGGTGCAGGCTGCGTTTTTCGGTGTCGCCGAAAGCCAGGGTGCGCAGCCGGTCGGCGCCGACCCGCAGCAGGTCGTGGGCCAGGTTAACAGCGAGGTTGGTGAGGAAGTCGTCGAGCATGATACACCTGGTGATGAGTTGCTAGATTCTTTTCTTTGGATAGGTTAACGCCGATCCCATTCGCTCAGTGCATGATACGCCTGACGGCTCCCTGCCAGCAAGAGGCGCTCGAATAGATCTATAGGATCGCATTTTGATGTGATTGTTAGGAGATGCACGGGCAGGCCTGGTGCAGCCTTTCCTGGACTACCTTCTTTTTGTTCCAGTGCGGATGCGGGCCGGAGGCCCGCGCACCCAAATGTGCTCCGAATGCGGGCCGGAGGCCCGCGTACCCAAATGTGCTCCGAATGCGGGCCGGAAGCTCGCGTACCCAAATGCGCTCCGAATGCGGGCCGGAAGCTCGCGTACTCAAATGCGCACTGAAGGCCTGTGCTCTGAGGCTCCGACCTGTGGGTTGCGGCATTCCAGGAAGAGCCTTTACTCCGTCTCGCCGCAGCTTTGCTCGACCCGCGCATTGTCGCCAATTGCCAGCCCTGAGGCTTTATCAATCCTGACGTTATACTTGCCGCTCTGCACTGTTTTGTGATCGCCGGTAATAATGGTACTACCGGTGATATTCTGCGCCGCCACGGATCGTTCGCCGGAAGCAATGATTGTCACCCCTGCCGCCTGCGCCGCACCCCATTGTTGCCCGATCTCGCGTGCCAGCTCCTCATTCTCGGTGAGCAGTTTCTTCAGTTGCAAGCGCAGGGCAACCTGAGCATCCTCGTCGTGTGGCGCTGCTGCAGCGTCGATCACGGCTTCCTGCGCGGTCGGCTTCGCTTCGAGCTGTGGGCGCAGTCGACTCCACAGACCTTTGGCGCGCTCCCAGGCCTCACTACCCAGTTTTGTACCGGCTTCTTCCGCCGCCTTCTCGCCAGCTTTGAGCAAATACGGCAGGAAGGGGGTTAGAAACAGCGCCACATCTTTCGCTAATGCTGCAATGTCCACGATGAACCTCCTGCTAGATCGAACGAACCTATCATACTGTGCTGCACAATGTCATAACCAGGAAACAAGGGTATGATAGCACAAACGAGCGGACTTTTCAGAATTCGCGGCTTTGAGTCACATGCGATGAACAGATGATGCAGAAGCGAAGTGGCACCGACGAGCATCACCCCATTCGCTGCTGGCAATCGTCGAGCCGTGTAGTTTCCCTTGGAGCACGAGCCAACGGCCGGCGTGATGCGACTGTACCAGGACAACCTACGCCCGTCTCAGCAGGATGCCGGGCGGGTTGGGAACCTGCCCCTCCCACAGCGGGAACGAGCATGAAAATGCGGCGAGCGAAGAGACAGCAGGCCACCATCCCCCCTCTCTCGCCCCGTGTGGGAGCGGGAGGGGGCTGGGGGGTGATGAGGAGGCATCCACACTTACGGCTGGAGCGCGACTATAAAACTGGCTTCACCAAACGGCTGCTCGATAAGCTTAATGCGGAGCGTACTGGCATTGGCGGCCAGTTGCCGACGCACAACAGCAACTCCACGCTGCCTGGTACCGGGGAGTACGTTGATGACCGCCGGACGCGAATCGTCGTTTGCCAGCGGATAATCGTTCCCCAGACCGTCACTAATCTTGATATTGTCGTGGCGCAGCGGTAAAATCACTGGACGGCCGGTATTATTTTGAACGCTCCACGTGATCTCAATCCGGTCACTACAGGCATCGATCTGCTCAAGCGCAACAATAATGTCGGGCGCAGTACCGGTTGTTACTTCGCCGACCGCAACGTTCTGCCAGCTCTGGGTGCTGCTATCCCAGCGTTTACCGACCAATTGATAGCCATTCCAACGACAGAAGCTCGTCGTTGTGTTGAAGCTCAAAATTACACTGTCAGCAGAAGTTCCTAATGTGATGGGAGTAAGCGGGCTATCCGCTCGAGGCGCCGGAGCCGGTGGCCGAAAGAAGAGAATAAGCAGCAGAATAAGAGACAGGCTCGCAAAGATGGCAACCAGCCGACCGGCCGTTGTTCGTAGCGCATTTCGCACCTGCACATGCCATGGCGGAACAGTGGGTGTAGTGGTAGCAGGCATAGTATCTTCCCGCACAACCTCATTCAATTCCGTCCAGGGTGTGCAGTGTAGGAGTTTTGGGATTGCCAGCATCTCCTCTTCGCTCAACTCGATCTCAGAGGAGCGCTCGGTAATCATATATGCGGGCAACTCATCAAGCCCACGAACTTCCACTTTCCAGTCGAGATCGAGTTGTGAACCCTCTTCAATGCGAGGAGCAATAACGATCAGGCGCTTACAGGTACGAAAGTCAACATCATTCGCCTTTTGTTCCGAGAGAAATTCCCGTCGATGCTCGTTGAGGAAATTGGTCAGTGCGTGAAAATACGAAATGACCTGATTGTACGGATTTTTGCGACCGGGGTTGAGCCGCTTTTGTTCACCATTGCGGCCCTCAACAATCCATGGCCCGTTTACGCTTCCGATCACTCGGCCATCGCAATGCTTCAATTCGATAATGACAATTGCGTCGTGTTTGATAATGACCAGATCGATGTTACGGCCGTTCACGTTAAAATTAGACAGGATCAGGAACAAGCCCTCTAGCTTTTCGAGGGCCTGAGCCACTCCCAGAATAGCCCGTCGTTCTTGCGGATGTTCTGGTTTTTCGCCGATCCAGACCTGAACGGCCATAACTCACTCACTTAGCGCTAACGTTTTGCGTAGTTCGACGATCTGGTCACGCAGCGCAGCCGCCTTCTCAAAAGCCAGCTCTTTTGCTGCCTGCTTCATCTGTTTTTCCAGGTCTCTAATCAACTTCAACACCTCATCACGCGGTAGATCAACCGGCACAGCCGTGGCAGGAGTAGCGACATACTCACCACGTTCTTCAGCCAG
>JAGHYV010000152.1 GCA_017743475.1 Roseiflexus sp.
GTTGCGCAGCCGCCGCAGCCGACGTTCACGACGGGCGGCGCACGTTGTCTGAGGCATCAGGTACGCCTGGGCGCTGACCATCCGGCGCGGTGTGAGCAAGCTGCTGAGCGGGATGCTGGCGGAACAACGAGTCGACCGCCCGGATGCAATGCGTATGCTGGCGATCGTACAGCGGTCTCCTGGATATGAAGTGGGTGGTCCGGCTAGCATGCCAGAACTGCCACATGATTGTCACTGCTCCCGATCCCCACAGGGACAAAATGGCTCAAAAACGAACACCTTTTCTGTCTGCTCTTGAACCTGGCAACGGCAGCCGCAGCGGTGGCGCAGCTGGTCCGCCGTGACCCGCGGCAGTGCGGGCTGATCCAAACGCGCTAGACGCCGGACGCCCAGCCAGGCGGCGCAGGAGCGCGCTGCCGCGCCGCGCAGGCTTGCCCGCAGCTGGGAGCAGGTGGGCCTGACTTGGTAGCGTGCCTGCCGTCAAGGGTCTCGCTCCGTTCCGCTGATTGGGCTCACCTGCAGGGGATCGCGGACGTAGGGAACGATGCGCGCGCATCCCCACCAGGGCGTGACCGGGGAGCAGAATAAAGCTACGGTCACCTGGCGTCCGTCCCCGGTCAACGGGAAGGGACGGGCAGGTGCCGCTCAGGGGCAGGCAGCACGGAGGCGAGCAACCGAGGGCGCACCGCGCAGCGTGGGCTGTTTGGACAGCGTGACGGGCCGGGTCGTTACCCGGCGGGCGAAGACGATTGGCCTGGCGATGCTAGGTCAGCGCTCCCGGTATCGGTGCGCTGCCTCCCCCGCAGCTGCGCGCATTGCTGGGATACTGATATGGGACCCGTCCGTAGGCATCCGGATGTCCTGGCAGCGCGCGCTGCAAACGACCTGGAGCGTTTTCCCGTCCCGGCAAGTGACCGCCACCTCCAGGGTACAGGCCGTGCGCCGGGCTAGGGGCGTCCGCCTGCCCGTCCGACGGATGCCGTTGCCAGGGGATGCCTCGTAGGGCAGTCAGATCGAAACGCCGGGGCAGTGGATGTGTCAGGAGGTCGCCCACATGCATCGCTAGGCGACAGGTATCAGGTGTGCAGCAGCGTGGAAGCCTTCTTTGTGTCGTCTGCAACCGGCTTACCGAAGCGTGTAGCGTATGTTGGGCTCGGATATCGGATTATGTATTCCTGGCTACGCCGTGCAAAGCTCGCGTGCACAGGCTATGCTAGATTTCAAAGACTCACAATCCACTGATAAAGTGGCAAACACGAACCAAGGCAAGTGGGTTACTTCATAGGTGTGCAGCCGATGCGTTCCTGATTCAGGAGAAAGCGACGCCTGAGATTGATCACCTGGCGACACGCTCATCAACCGCCATTTCCCAGGGCATTGTCACAGTAGTATGCCCATCGGCGCGGGGTGCACGCAGAACCAGACGTGGACCGTAGGGGATAAACAGGCTGGCGGTGTGCTCGGGGCAATCTAGCTCAGGACAGCGCAACCGGTCGTGTTCTTGCATCAGTGTGCTGCCACACGTCGGACAGTGGTAGGTGTAGTCTGAGTTGTTGTTCCGGGACATGAGCGTTCTCCAGTTTGAGTATATAAGAAAACGCCCGCCTGAAGAGGCGGGCGACTGTTGCCCTGTGTGGCATTCATTGCCGGATTTTATTGTAGTATTTTAACATCGTGTGACAGTTTTGTAAAGTGAATCATTTGTTTATTCCCAACTCCCCCCTTCCCAGCCATACTCAATGCCGTGTCGCCGCAGGAGCGCCTGGAGGCGTGTGTCGGTTTCGATCAGTTCGGTGATCCGGCTGACTGCTGCGTTCAATACATCCTTCGTGATTGCCTGATCTGCTGCGAGATCGGCGGGAACGTCAAACAGAATGGCGAAGGTATGACGGATGTACTCGTCGCCAGTTGTCATAGGTTGCTCCGTGATTTCAGTTACGGTGTAATAATCGTAAACGACGCTCCTGCGCTCCTGCCGAACACATCCGGCGCATACGTTCGATACGCAGTTGCTGGCAGCGCGACATATGTCCCCGGAACGGTCGCCCGCGCCAGATAGGTATAGGTGTAGACCCCTTTCGGCAGGTCGGTGGCGAAGAGCGCCACCCGCCCATCGCGCACTTCAGTGTGTGTAAAGTACCACCAGTAGGGTATTTCGTCACTGCCTTCGATCTGCGGCGCCAGCGTCGCTTCCCGCGCCGCCGCAGTGGTTGTCTTCAGGCTGGTATCCAGCGCCTCCAACCCGCCGGGAAGGAAGTCCTCCACCGTCAGGTAGCGCACATCAGTTGGGACGCGCAGGGTGATGCGGACCTGCACCAGGTCGCCCTGGCGCGCCTGGGTGATTAGTTGCCCGGTTGGAGTGAGCGTGTCGCTGGCGACCGCGATATACTCGCGCTGCACGATGAATCCCCGATCAAGCGCCTGAGCAGTAGCGGCATCCTCCGTGTAGCGCAGGCGCACGATGTAGTAGAGCCGCCCTTTGCCGCTCTGTCCGGGTCCTGCTTGCCGTTGCAGCATCACCTGATTGCCTTCGGGTTTCAGTTCGGATGCTGCGATGATCACCCGATCGGTCTCGCGCAGGGTGTCGCGCGTGACGGTCGCTTCGCGAAGAGTGCGCCCATCGAGTGTCGCGCGATAGCGGTAGTCGGCTTGCAGGTCATCGGTCTGGCTCGCATATTCGGCAAGCGCAAGCATGGCGCCCGCCGAGTCGTAGGTCGTGCGCCAGACGTCACGCTCCCGCTCGCCCATCAACCAGCGCGCTGCGTTAGGGATTAAGAAGTTCTGCGGATCGGCGCGCAACAGCGCACGCAATGCCAGACCGGTAGTGGTCACGTCGCTGTCAAGTCCCCAGAACCATATATTGTCTGCATCCCAGTGTGCGTCGGATGCCGACAACACTGCTCGCCCTATCAGCTCGGTAATGAGCGTCTTGATGCGACTCTCCTCGCTGCCAGCCGTCTGGAGCGCCATGATCAGGTAGGCTTTTCCGGCAGTTGTCAGTTTGTTCCGCTCACTGTATAGGTTCACCAACCGTCCACGATCCGGTTTTCCTGCTTCACCGAGGACAAAGAGCACATAGACGCGGTCATTGGGATCGTTCAGTTGCCGGGGATCATTGAGCGCTGTGGTCAGGAAGGTCAGCGCCCGATCCAGCAACACCTGATCCATGGCAAACCCGGCGCGCCGCGCCTCTACCAGACCCTGAACGGCATACGCCGTAAGATAGGGATTGCTTCGGTCGTCCCTCCACCATCCCCAACCGCCATCGAGTTGTTGCAGCGCGGAGAGACGCTGCAAACCATTCGTCACGCTGCGCTCCAGCGTTGCGCGCAACTGCGGGTCGTCGAAGCCCGCCTGCTGGATTAGACGGTAGGACGCGACCGCTGGCAGAAAACTGCTGACAGTTGCTTCGCTGCTGAAGTACGGCGCGCTCGCCAGTTTCTCGACACCTTTGACAATGCCAGCGACCAGCGACGGCGTGAGATCCAGTTCGACCCGCGCACTGGCAATTTTCTCCGGCGGCAGTTTGATCGTTTCGACCACCTGATCGATCACCTGACCGGCGCTAGCAGTCGCTTCGGTAGTCGTCAGCCGACGCAGCGGCACCCGCGTCTCGACAGCGTCCTGGTATCCTCCACCGACGGCGCGTACCGTCAGCAACGCTTCATCGCTCTCACCGGGCGGCTCATTGACCGTCGCCTGCCAGCGTACCAGCACGGTGCCGTTTGCCGGAACAGCGACTTGCTGCTCGGTCGGTCCGTCAATGGTCAGCGCAGGGTTGGGCGCGATTCGCACCGTCGCATCGATGGCAGCGCTCGTGGTGTTCTGCACTACCACCTGCAACATCGGGCGGTCGCCGACAGTGAGCGCACGCGGTAGCGTTGGACGCAGGAACAGTGGTTTGCTGGCAACGATGTCGGTCGCTGCCTCACCAACCAGTGTATCGGCAGTGATGGCGCGCGCCGTCAGGCGCCAGGTCGTCAGGTTGTCCGGCAGGGTCACGCTGAACTGCGCCATGCCGTTATCATCGGTGACCAGCGCCGGACTCCAGAAGGCGGTATCGAGAAAATCGCGTCGAACGAAAGTTCCTGCTTCAAGACCGCCGCCACCCCCTTTGTCGCCCGGTTGTAGCCGCAATGTCACCCGATCAACCAGCGCCGTCAGCGGGTTGGAGGTGGACACGCCAAGCGCACGCTGATCGTAGAATGCCTGGAGCAACGACGGGTTGGGATCATTAACCAGCGTCAGCACCGCTTTATCGACCAGCGCCAGTGCCACCTCGGCGCGCACCCCCTTGCCGGTGTAGTCGGTCACTTTCACCGTGTAGGTGACCGTATCGCGCGGACCGACCTGCGTTTTATCAGGGGTGAGCGTCAGGGTCAGTTCCTGACGTTCAGTCGAGACCGGCAGTTTCACGATGCCTACCCGCAGATCGGGCGTGGCTGGCGCATCGACGCTGCTGCCGTCACCCGGCGCTTTGATCAGCGTCAGCGAAACGTACACGTTTGGCGCATACTCCTCACGGATGGGAACCTGCAACACACCAGTCGAACCCTGGATCGTCAGAACGCGATGTTCGATAACATTGCCGCGTTCGATGGTGAGTAGCGCGGTCGTGTCCGGGTAAGGCGCCGTCACCAGGATCGTCGCTGTATCACCGGGCTTGTAGCGACGTTTGTCGGCGATCAGATCGACGCGGTTGCTGTCATCGACTCCCCAGAAGACATTGCCGCCTGAAGCCCACGTATAGGCGCTCGCCTGCACAACCCGTCCGGCGTTATCTTTCCCTTTTGCAACAATACGGTAAAGACCACCCTGCGGCGGTGTGAATTGCACCTGCCCCCGCCCCTGCCCGTCGGTGACGACGGAAAGCGTTTCGATCAGCGTATCGGTGTAGGCGGATGTCCAATAGAAACGTCCATCAGCACCCTGTTCGCGCACACTGTACCATCTGCGCTCGTAAACCTCCACATCCAGCGAACGGTTCGGCACCGGATTGCCTTGAGGCGTCAGGGTGATAATTGAGATTGGTTGCGGTTGTCCGGCGGAGGCAACATACCCTTCAGGGCGCAGACCGACGTAGAATGCGCCAGCATGAACCGTCACCACCTCCTGCGCGGCGATCACCTGACCATCCACATCGGTAACCTCGACATCGATGGTTAGCATCTGGCTGCCAGTGCGCACTCCGCTGTCCAAAGGACGGCGTTCATAGATCGACGCAGGAAGAGTCAGGGCAAACCGTCCCTGTGCATCGGTTACTCCCTCGCCTTCGGCAAGCAGTCCGCCAAAAAGGAACGATGGTTCACTGGCAGCATACCAGGCATACGCATTATCGAAATCGGCGAAACTGAAGTCCGGCGCCGCGTCGCTGAAGAACCAGAAGGGTTGCGCAAGGACGCGCCAGCGCACCGGCGCTCTGGTAGGCGCGCCACCCGCGAAGTAGGCAGCCTGGACATTGACATTCAACGGATCGCCGTACAGCAGGTCGGTGGCAGCTGGTGTGACAGTGACTTCAAAGGCAGGCACACGATACTCGGCAACCAGAAAACTGCCGTATACGGCAGGGGCATTTTCATCGAATCCCTGCACACCACCGAGCCGCGCCACCATCGAGTAGGACCCCAATGGCGCACTCTGTGCCAACGGCAGGTCGATGTTGAATGTTCCGAAGGCGCTGAAGGTAAGGGTTGTGGAAAAAACGGTGTTTCCCTCTGGATCGCCGACGTACAGATACGCGCGGTCACCGGCGCCGGGAAGGACATACCGCTCTGCCTGACCCCGCCCGGCACTGACAGCGATGCCGCGCAATGCGCCACGCAGTCGCACCGTCTGACCTGGACGATAGATCGGTTTGTCGGTCAACAGACTCCCGGCGAATGTCTG
>JAGHYV010000153.1 GCA_017743475.1 Roseiflexus sp.
TCGAGAACTGACGATTCCGAACCCGCTCAGGGTCCTGACCGGCGTCCTGATAGAATTGAGCCTCAAGTTCCGCAAGTTCGGGAGGACGACGCCTGGAACGAGGATCAGACCTGGAGAAGCGGATGAAGCGACCAGGAAGCCTGCTCAGTCGAGTGAGAAGGCGAGAGAACGTTCGCAGATAGGACATCACCCACCTCCTCGACAGGATCGCACGCATCGGGCGCACAGGCGGGCAGGATGAGTTTCAAGAATAAGCATCGCATACGTGCCAGCAGCGCAGCACCAGATGAAAAATATGCTCCAGCGTCAGGCAGAAAAGAGCAGTTCCCGACGTGCGAATGAGTACACTGCAAGCGATAGCAGCCCGATCACCAGGAACAACTGCGCGACAGGAACAACTGCCGAAGCGCCACTGTAATCGCGGCTCACCGAAATGGCGAAACCAGTAAAAGCTGGCAGTAACGGCGTGCTCAAAACGGTGCGCAGCACCTCTAGCGCCAGCGCTACCGGTTCTGGCAGCGACGACATTGTTGAACCACCGATCAGGTTTCCCGAAAACGCCAGTGCCACCAGTGCCAGAACTGCCAGACGCCATGGCGCTGGCAGCACGATTGGCGTCAGCAACGTCAGCAGCGCTGCCAGCATTGCCAGATTTAGCAGAAGCGGCAGTGTGCCCAGCATCCATCCAGCAATATCAAGACCGCTCACCGGGTTCGTGAGCGCAACCAGAGAACAGATGATGCCGTACACGCCCCAGGAGACCACAAGGACCGATACATAGAGACCGATCAGGTACGGACCACGCCCCAAACGTCGCGCCAGAGTCACATATCCCTGTGGCCGGTCGCCAAGTGCCAGGATGGTCGAACCTGTATACACAGTCAACCCCAATGTGAACAAACCAACCGTCGAAAAGAAATAATCTGGCGTCATCGGCAGCGTCCAGCGGCGAAAGAACAGGTAATACGCTGCGGCTGTCGCCGCCAGTTCGATAACGATCCGCCCAGAGCGAAGGTATTCGCTCAGCGTGAAGACGGCAAACCAGAATGTGCGCAGCAACGCCTGCATCACGGTTCGTCTGTCTGCCTTTCCTGCGTTCGTTGATCTTCCCGACGCAGCAATTCGCGCAACAACGTATCGCCGGTCCCCGAAGGACCCGGAGGCGGTGGAGATGCGTCGGACTCTCCATGACGACCCGCCTCGCCGCGCACGGCGCTGCGGTAGAATTCCTCAATCGGGTGAAACTGCGGCGCAAGAGAGATGATAGAAACACCATGGTCAAGCAATAGCCGCAATACCTGCGCCTGCAATTCCGGCGTGTTCGGCGTCAATATTATTTCGCGCTGATTGCAACATACTGCTGTTGAAAGCGCACTCAGCGCTACTGCCGTGCTGGACGGCAGATCTGCGACCGTGATCACGACACTCCTCGACGACTGGCGAAGCGCCCGCGTTTCAGCCTCTGCAATGATACGCCCGCCATGCAGAATGCCAAAACGATCACATAAGAAATCCACCTCATCGAGAAAATGCGTTGCTACCATGATCGTACATCTCCGCTGGCGAACTGTATCGATCAGATCGATAATGTCGCGTTGCCCTTCCGAGTCGAGTCCGGACGTTGGTTCATCGATCAAGAGCAGTTCCGGCTGACTGAGCAGCGCCTGCGCAAAACCGACACGCTGCACCATCCCGCGCGCGAGAGCGCTCATCTTCCGGTTGACGACGCTGGTCAAACCACACGCCTCGATCTCCTCGCCAACTCGCCTGCGCAGCGCCGCGCCTGCAAGTCCGCTGAACCGTCCCAGGTAGAAGAGATACTCACGCACGGTGTAATGCGTATGATAGCGCAACCGTTCCGGCACATATCCAACACGACCATCGACCTGCTGCAGGTTCTCATCGCCGAAAACACGAACGATGCCACGGTCCGGGCGCAGAAAGCCAGCCAGCAGATGGATCAGGGTTGTCTTCCCTGCGCCGTTCGGACCCAGTACCCCGTAGACGATGCCGCGCGGCACGTGCAACGACACACCGCGCAGTACAGGTATGCCGTCGTATGATTTGTGAACATCTTCGAGCGTAATTACGTCCATGAGATAACATCGAGAACCAAAAACCAAGAACCAGGAATCGGGAAGCAGGAACTGAGAACCGAGAACCAGGAACCGAGAACCAGGCTGCCTTATCTTGCCACCAGTTGCAGATAGACATTGACGATCAGCGCTGCAGGAAGGGCGCGCAAGAGGCACAAGCGCACTGTTGTGTGCAGCGGCGCTAGTGGAAGGGTGCGTCGCAACTGGCGTAACCCTGCAAGCAGCACGGCTAAGAGCGCCAGTGCAATCATTGCTGCAATCCACGGTTGGACAACATCCGATCCGGGCAGGACGCCGACCACAAACAGCACCAGCACCAACCCCGCGCGCATCTGACGCGCCATCTGCGCCAGCCATCGTTCGTCTGCATCAAGCCCCTCCTCAGCGCCGGACGGCGCGAGACTAGCATCTGGCGCAAACGGACCCAGACCGGCGGAAGCAGCGACGGCAACTACCCCCACAAGGAACAGGAATGCCCGTCCCAGAACTTCAAGTGCACTCCATCCCACGCCACCCCACAACAAACTTCCGACCACGACCCACAGTACCAGGCGTCCCGCCATGTTCACCTGTGCCTCGCGGAGCGCTGCGCGTGCTGCCAGCGGCGACGGCGCCAGGAGACCGGCAAACGTCGATGTAAGAAACGCTCCTTCGACGAGCGCCCACACTAGCGCCGGGTGCCCGACCCACAAGGATGCGCCTGCCGGATGAAGGGGCCAGGGAAGCGCAGCAAATGCCAGCACAGTCAGAGTCATGCTAATGCCTGATGCCAGACTATCGATGCCTGTCGGAAAGCGTCGCTTCGGCAGGCGTAATACGAGGCTGGCGCCGTTTATTGCCAGGGCTACGGCTAAACCAGCACCTGCCGCCAGAAGAACTGCCAGAATCAGCGTCATGAGATAGTCATACCACACTACCGCTCACCTGCTGCACCATCTTCCCGATCCACAGCGATGGTGCGAATCGCTTCGACAATCTGCGCTGGTGTCGGTGGACAACCATCGAGCGACAAATGCACTGTCAGATTGGGGATGACAGCAACCCCGCCGCGTCCAAACGGATGCCCGTCGATAGCGCAACGCCCGACGGCAAAGACTGGCACCCTGTGTTCCAACTCCTGGAGAAGCGCCATAAACGCCTTCTTCGCACCAGGGGTCAACGGTCCTGTCAGTAGCAATATATCAGCCTCGCTAGGCGTCGCCGCCCAGCCGATATCGGCTGCGGCAGCAATTGCGGCGATGACTTCCAGATCACAACCGCCGCATGAGCCAGTGTTGAACCGGTAGACCTGTATCACGCGCAGTTCCTTTCCGTGACATTCTTGCTGCGTCGGGAACCAGGAACGAAACCTGCCACCTTCAACGCACGACGTCAGGCCGCACAAATGTCAGTCCACGGATGACCTCGGCAATCGTCTCGATCAGCGGTTGCGGATACAACCCGATCGCCAGACTGATCCCCAGGAGCACCAGCACCACGATCGCCGCAATGAACGGCTCGGACGTCAGACGACGTTGTGACGGCATATCGAGTTCTGTCGCCCCCAACAACACCTGCGCCTCAGCCACTGGCTGATCCTCGGGAGCGCCGATCAACCAGTCGCGCGCAATGCGCGCCAGTGCTAGCAGCGCCAGCAGCGTTGCACCGATCAACAGCGCAATCATGGGCGCACCGTAATGCGCAGCTACCTGGTATAGCAGCATCTTACTCGCAAAGCCGCTCAACGGCGGCAAACCGATCAACGCCGCGCAGCTGCACAACAGGCCGCTCCCCGCCACGGGCCAGCGCCAGAGCAAATCGCGTCGCATCGCCTTTGGCGGTCGCCCATCCGGTTGTTCCAGCAACACCAGTGATACCATTAACAGTGGAACTGCCAGCATTTGGTTGAACGCTTCAAACACTGCACCCATCAGACCAGCCGGTGTGATCGTTGCCAGCCCAAACAGGATCATTCCAGCATTATAAACGACCAGATACCCGGCAATGCGTCGCAATCGATCCTGCACAAGCGCCAGCAATGCACCGACCAGCGCAGCAATCGCTCCCAACCAGGTCAACAGTGCCAATCCGCGCTCATTCTCGGCTACCAGGGTTGGAAAAAACTGCAAGACGCTGATCAGAAACAGCAATCCGGTAGTGTTCAGCACTACAACGATGATTGCCGACACCAGCGGAGAAGCGTCCTCAACCAGATCCGGCAACCAGGAATGAAATGGCACGAGCGCCATTCGCAACCCAAACGCCGCCACAATAAGCGCCAGCACGAGACGCGGTGCAATCAGATCGGGTGTTATGCCAGGACGGTACACATTGATCAGCACGAACCCGAGATATGCGAGTGCCCCAGCGAGCGCCATCAGAACCAGATATTTGAGCGCTGACGCGATCACTCTCGGTTCGACCAGTTGCGACGCTCTGGATGGAAGATCGACAATCGCAAGCACTGAGATCAAGCCAGCGCTGACCAGCAGCAACGCTACCATCAGCGGCTCCTGGAGCAAGACGATCATCGCCGACGCAACACCGATGATGACGAGCGCAATCGAGACAAAGTGCTCGCCATGCGGCAAGCGCCAAGTTGCCAGTATCATAAGCGCGGTCACTGCCGGGAAGCCAGCAAGGAACAATCGCCCAAGCGGATCAAGGTTAAGGGTCAGACCGAGCAACCGCACCGGTTGATCGACCGGCGTGAGGATCACCAGGGCACAGTGCGCAATCAATGCGGCAACCGCCACCCCAATCACCAGTCGCGTCTCGTGGCGCAGCAGGAAACAACTTGCGCCAAGCGCCAGGGGAAAGGTTATGAGAAGCACGTAGGACATACATCCTGCCGGAATAAGCTGACGCCAGCACTGGCGCCCGGCATGGTCATGGTTTGTACAGTACACTGAGATCGAGCGTCTTGAGCCGTCCATACATCAACCCGCTCAAGTACGCGACCGACAGTGACAGGACGATTGTTGTCAGACTCAACAGTGCCAGCGGAAACACTTGAACAGTGCTGGCGATAGCAGTATAGACCAGATCAATGCTGCTGACGACCAGGAGTAATCCCAGACCAGTCTTCAACGTATCACTGGCGAGCACGATAGTAAACAGACCAGTCAACCCCAGCCAGTACCAGGCAAAATCAATCGTCTGGCTGCCGATCGGATAAAGGCGCGGAAGTGCAATGCTTGCCAATGCCGCGAGCACCAATGCCCAGAACGGCACGACATAGTCGGCAAGGCGAAACGGTTCGCCAGCGCGCTGTCGCTGCGCACGCCGCGCGGCGCGGCGCAGTTCCGCCAGAGAGAATTCATCGAGATCCTCCAGATTGTACTCCCGCGAAAAGGTAACCGCCGTGATTCCCAGAATAGCGCTGGCGGCAAAACCGGTGATCACCTTGACTACAATTGTCGTGCTGAGCGTAAGTTCGCCAATAGTCAGATCAGGTGTGATGAACTGCTGCTGCGCCAGAAACCACGCAACGCTGAGATAATTGATCAACATTGCCGGAATAGTGATGCGCCAATCGCGCAGCAGGAGCACCATCCCGCTGGAGAGCGCTAGACTGACAATTGCCCAGTTAATCGTGAAGATTGGCATCGATCACCCCGCTGCGAAGACGAGAATGACAACAATCAATGCGAAGACGACTGCCGCAAGGTAGTAACGGCGACCTAACACTGCCAGTCCCCGCCGGATCAGCAGTGCCGTCCTTGCCAGTCTGGCATGCATCGCTTCGGAAATCACAGGCGCTGCGAGCCAT
>JAGHYV010000154.1 GCA_017743475.1 Roseiflexus sp.
TGCTGCACGCCTATTGTTTGCAGCGCCGCGCGGAACGAACGTTTCGGCTGGACCGGGTGCGGGGGTGTGCGCTGGCGCCGCCTGCGGCGCGCTGGGCGCCGGAACCAGCGGCGGCAGCGGCGCAGCCGGTCAGACCAGATAGTGCGTTGGATCCTTGCTGACCGCACCGATGCCGATGATCTGAATGCGGGTGACCGCTGCTTCATCGAGACGATAGCAGCGCACACTGTCAGTGTTCTGGTCGATCATGCGCTGGAGTTCGCGGACTATCGTCGCAAACGCGCGCGCGTCCAGGATGCACTCGAACACGCTGTACTGCACGCGCGTTCCCCAGCCTTTGAGATATTTCATAACGTTCGTGCGCCGTCGATCATCAACGATGTCGTAACTGATAATGGTGAACACGACAGGTTTCCTCAGTTATTCAGACTGAATCCTGTGTACTGTTCCTGCTCACCGCGAACGATGCGCGCAATCGCCTGCGCCTGTAGCAGAATAACCCGGCGCAGCAGCGTCTGTTCGCCGCCAGGCAGCCGCACCTTTGTCTGGAGCATCGATTCGTACCGCTGCACCAGCAGTGTACGCCCGACATCATTGAGGTATACAGCATCCGGTCGTTCCTGCGGACGATGAAAATGTTCGCGACCAATCGCATTGGTACGCACCAGATCGATCACTAACCGGTCGACGATCAACGGGCGAAACTCCTCCAGCAGGTCGAGCGCCAGCGATGGACGACCAGGCTCAATCACATGAAATACGCCCAGGTACGTATCGAGACCGGTGATCTGCACAGCGGTAATGACATCGTGGAGCGCCAGCGTATACCCGAATGAGAGCATGGCGTTGATCGGGTCGGGCGGCGGGTAGAATGCGCGCCCGCCGAATCCCCACACCGCTGGAAGCGATACGCGCCACGCGCCGAAGTATGCCGCCGCCGCCGCGCCTTCGTGCCCGCGCAGAATGTCCACGTGCGGTGCGTTTGACGCCGCAGTCAGCGCTGCATCGATCTGCACGATCGCCGTCGCTGCGGCTGGCCAGCCGGTCGCTGCCAGCAAACGACGCTGATTGGTCAGTTTGGCGCGCACAATATCCTTCGCCAGGCGCAGGGCGCGATCCGGCGCGCCGACAAACCGCATCTGACGCATGCGCAGATCGCCGAAGCGTGACGGTCCGGCGGTCAGTGTGGCGTAATGGCGGCTGCCGTGCTGATTGGTGAACGTCACCGGAATGCCGCGTTCGAGCAGATCGATTAGCAGCGCCGTCGAAAGTTGCACCCCTCGCCCCATCAGCACAACCTGGTCAATCTTCGCCAGTGGCACTTCGTGCAGCGTCTGCCCCTCTTTGGTGATCAGCACCTGATTATCACGTTTGCGCACCATCACGCCCTGTTCCTGGATGTAAAGAGTTGGCATAGATCGTTCCTTTCTGCCAATTGTCTCCGATCAATACGCACCCGTCCGGCGCATCGCAACCCCTCGCCCTCGCCTGCACTCAGCGTTCAACGTTCCAGCGCCCCAACGTTCAACGTTCAACGTTCCAACGCCCTAGCGCTCAACGCCCCAACGCTCCACGTTCAACTTTCCAACGCCCCAACGTTCAACCTTGCAACATTCAACGTTCAACGCCCCAACGTTCACCCTTCACCCTTGCGCTTCATCCGTCGGCGCGCATTGCGAAGGGCGTCGCGCAGCGCGCGTTCCGCTTCGGCAAAATCGACCATTCCTTTGCCGAGGCGCAGCCCGCGGGTGCGTGGTGCGAGCGCGGCGCCCAGAAATTCGATCCCGTCGGCATACGCTGTGATATGCGTCTTCTCTGTGTTCAGCGTGAGGCGCAGAATATGCAATTGCCGCTGCGCAAAGTGCAATGCGCGTTCCGCTTCCTCCCGCGTTGCGCACATTACGACAAAATCGTCCATAAAACGCACCAGCCGCAACCCCTGGCCGGTCATTGCGACATCGAACGGATGGAGATAGATGTTCGCCAGCAACGGCGAGAGCGCGCCCCCCTGCGGTACGCCACGTCTGCTGGCATGACGCAGCCGCGCAGCTGCTTCGCTCAATGCCAGCGCGCCAATCGCCACAGCGCTAGCGACCGCAAGACGCCGCCCGCCAATCCGTTGCAGGTAGGGCAGCGCGTGTCGCGCGCCGTCAATCACTGGACGCGCCAGCATCACCGCTGTCCAGAGGTGCGATTCCAGCCCCGGCTGACGCAGCGCCCAACCATCTTCACCGATGCCGCCACCCGGCGTCTCCCACATCGCCGCCGCGTATGGTCCAACAGGCGGGGGTGGATGCAGCCGCTCCGCGCCCCACGACAGCGCGCGGCGTACTGCTGCCTCGCCGCGCTGAAGCGGAGTCGGCGGCGTATCGCCTGGCAATGCCGCTTCACCCTGAAGCACACCGGCTTCCAGCCACTGTGCAATCAGTTTCAGCACCGGCAACTCATCGATGCGTTGACGCACCAGACTCAGCAGCACCCGTTGATCAAGGCTATCGAAGTAGGTGGCAATGTCGGCATCAACCACCCATCCCAAACCCTGATCGGCATAGCGCTGCACCCGTGCAACTGCATCAGGAACGCCGACATACGGACGACAACCGTAGGAACAATCCAGAAAACATGGATCGAACAGCGGATCGAGCACCTGCTGAACGGCGCGTTGCGCCACCCGATCACGAACGGCGAGGATGGCGATCGCACGTTCACCGCCGCTTGCCTTGGGGACGGCAACCCGCTTCACAGGCAGCGGTCGATACGTTCCCTGCTGCAACTCATCCGCGAGTTGCGCCATCTGGCGCGTCCAGTCGGCCTCAAAATCACGCAGCGTCACTGCATCCAATCCGGCGCTGCGCCCGCGACGCGCCACGTGGATATTACTCCGCACCCGCCGCCACGCCAGGGTAAGGTTTTCGACGCTGCAAATCTGCGGCATGAGCGGCGGTCCCTGGTAGCGTGGAAAAAGAGGCATCGCAGTACTCCTTCTATATCCCCTGAGACAGTTCACATATCACTGTTGACCGTAGCAAGACCCGCTTCTCGACCAACGCGCGCAAGCCAGCCGCGTCCGTCGAGCGCCTCCCATGCTAGCGCGTCCGCCAGACGGTTGAGTTCACGCGGAATGGCGATGAACGTCACGCTGCCATGCTGAAGGACGAGCATACGGGCGCGTTCGTGCAGCGGTTTGAGCGCCGTCGCCCGCACAACGTGCCGTCCTGCAAGTTGATCGACCACGATGCGGCTATCGGTCAGGCACCGCACCGCCACGCCGGGAAAACGCCGGATGACCAGCGTTAACCCGGCAATGACCGCCAGATACTCTGCCTCGTTGTTGGTCGTCGCCGGTGCGCGTTCGCACGACCACGCCAGCACTGCGCCCGCCTGGTTGCGCACGATGATCCCCAACCCGGCGACGCCGCGCGGCGGACAACCAGGCGTACCGTCAACCTGAAGCAACAGATGGCTCACGACGGCATCCCCTGAATCAGGAGCACAAGACCGGTCAGCAGCATGGCGGCAATCAGCAGAATGATTGCAATGCAGCCGCGCAACAGACTGGTTATGATCAACCAGAACACCTGCGATGGCGCAACCAGCGCCACGATTGCCAGGAGCGTGATCAACACTGCCGGAATAATCAGACACCAGGACATTGCCGTTCCTCCTTTCCCGACCTGCACCGATAACCTGGTCAACGCTCTCGTGTCCGGGATGCAATCGGGGTATCAGGCGTCTGCCTGTAGCATAGCAAATCACCCCGTCACAAACGTGACGCGCGCAGATCGTCGGGAAAACTCTTCGTCATCGCGGCGCGACCGTCATCGCAGGCGACCGAAACGAATGTCGGTCGACGCGGTCGCCACCTGGGAGCGCGGGCGTCTCGCCCGCCTGCGCGCCGGAGGCGCTTCGCGTCACGAGCGGATTATTTCGGAACGCAGGTCTCGCCCGCCTGCGCGCCGGAGGCGCGCGCACCCAGGGCATCTCCACTTGCAGTGGGAGAAGGGAGCAGGGGGGATGAGGGGCAACGGCGCATCAGGACGCCTCGCACGCCCCCTTCTCCCCGTCTGGGAGCATTGCGGCGCGACCGCAATCGCGGGCGACCGAAATGAATGTCGGTCTCCGCGGTCGCGGTCGCCGTGTGGGGCAGGAATACCGCGATCATTGTGAAGTGCGGGTGGGTGTTACCTGGACATGTGATCGGCATCCCGGCATGGTTAGGTTTCCCCTGATCCGCGATTGATGAGAAGGCTCAGGTCAGTCCATGGCGCATAATAGCCCTGAGCGATCATTGCATTCAGCCATCCGTTTGCCTGAGCCAGCGGAGCCAGACCTCGTTCCACTGCAAGGACGAGACAGCCAATTGATCCCGAAAACCGCGCCTGACGCAGCCGCGCTTCGGCGCGTGCAGCCCGGTCATCGGTCAGCATCAGCTAGTCGCGTTGGAGGGCGATGGCTATGCAACTGCGTTCGCCACGATGCAATCCCGCTGATAATGTTGCAGCCAGGCGCAGCTCGGTTTCAGTCAAACTGACAAGATGAAGCCATCCATCTTGCGTAAATGGGAAGATATGCTGTTCGATATCGGCAAAAATGCGTATCCCTCATGCTGTGCATCCTCAATTTCAGCCAATACCTCAGCTGGCAGGTAGACGCTACCGAAGATGTGGCGCAGCACCGCAAGCTGGCCATACTTGCGAAATTTGAGAGCACCGTGGTGTTACTGACCACGCTCACGAACGCGGCCTCAATTCCTCATACAGGGCATCCACTTTCGCCCGGGCTTCTTCGACCGTTTCCGGACCAAGCTGGAGCGGAATACCGCGTTCACGCAGGATGTCGCGCATCTGCGGCCAGCTGACGCCAGCCAGGTCGGCAGCCTGAGCGGGCGAGATCGCCTCATGCTGATACCGATAGATCGCAAGATTGATGCGCAGATCGGGGCGATTGCGAAGCAAATGGCGTAGCGCATCGACGATAACGGCGTTATCGTCAGCGTACAGCTTTGCTTTGACAAGATCCCGTACCGTGACCATTGCACATTCCTCCTTCGCCCCTGAGGTCATGTCATATGTCTCAGCAGGTATGTATGGTACCACTGCGGCTGGCGACTGACGCGCTGGCAGGATCAATCCGGTTGGCGGGGCCATGACGCAACCAGGGCAGAAGTAGATCGGATACGGGGTGAGCAGTATCGGCAATGTAGCGTTGAAGGAAGATTTGGCGCACAACCTGATGTTGGCCGCAGTTGGCTGAACCTGCCGACACCGTCCCCAGTACTCAGCGCGCCAGAGCATGCTGGTGGCGCTGCAGCAAGGCAGGTAGGCAGGCCTGAATCACAGCACCCAGTACTCGTTCCGCAGTCAAGCATGGCATCCCCTCCTCCTTGCGCGAACAATGGGGGATGCGGGGCAACCGCGCATTACAGCAGCGCAATCACCGTCTGCGTCGCGCTTCTTCACGGATGGCTTGCAGATTGAGAATCTCGGCAACCTCGTACCTAGTGGGGATCGAACCGGCGATCGGGCGGATATTCACCATCGCCGGAAATTGCCCGGAGCGCCCGTGAATCTCCGCCAGCAACGCAACCGCCAGCGGCGCCAGCGCGGGCGGATTGATCAGGAGCGGGATGGTCTGCCATTCGTCGGGGGTCAGACTCGCCCGATCCGCCAGTTCCGCCGCAACCACAGCAAGCGGGCGTTCCCGATCAATCTGCGACTCGATGGCGCGCACCTCCGGCGTGGCGCCGACGATCTCGACAATCCGGGCGATCTGTTGTTC
>JAGHYV010000051.1 GCA_017743475.1 Roseiflexus sp.
CCATTTTCAGATTGTACAAAAATAGTATATCACTAAATCTTGATGATGTCTACTGCTTTTATGCTGATGGATCGCGAAACGCTCGCAGGTGAACTGATTGAGTTCGCGCCGACCGATGTGATCTTTACCAATCCGAAGGATAAGCGAACTGAAGACTACGTGACCGGTCGATTCGGATAACAGTCGCCACAGGGGGCGGGCGTTCTGCTCTTGTGGAGTCTTATAGCAGTTTCTCAGATACGTTGAACCCTTGACTGAATTTCTGGAGTGTTCCATCTTCGCCTCCGGCGGGCTGATGGTCATTGAGTAAATAATCCGCCATAGCCCGCGTAGGCCGACTCTGCATTCCATAGCCGAGGGCTTCAGCCTCACGGCTAGCTCGGTATAGTGGTTCTCAATCTCCATCAGCCCGACGGCTAGCGAAGAAATAATCCGCCATAGCCCGCACAGGCCAGCTCTGCATTCCATAGCCGAGGGCTTCAGCCCCACAGCTCGTTCGGTAGAGCGGATTATAGCAGTTCTCAGATATGTTGAACCTTGTCCGGGTTTGCCACGTCGTGCGAGGCGCCCGTTTCCGGCAGAGCGTAGACCGAAATTCATTTTGGTCACCATGTTCGGTAGCGCGATTCTGGGAGTGTTCAACCATGTCCAATTGGTTCAACCTCTATGGGAACTATAAATTCTCAATCTCCATCATACCCACGGCTCTGCAGTGTAGCGGATTATAGCAGTTCTCAGATACGTTGAACCTTCTTCGTGCGCCTCCGGCGGGCTGAAGCCCTGTCTAAGGTCGGGCAAGCCCTGCGGGCTAGATCAACCCGGCGACCCCTCGGTAGAGGGAAGGGTGACAGACACGCTAGCCCCGCAGGGGCTTCCACACGACCAGGAAGGGCTTTAGCCCGCATGCGCTGCGGTCGTCCAGGGAGGTTCAACCTCTATGAGAACTGCTATAATTCTAAGTCACATTGCTGCATGTGGGGTGTGACGACCACGCATCCGCTTACAGGAGTGGGCTTTTTGGAAGTCCCTACATTCCTTCTCTCGTCCTACATTCCTTCTCTCGTTTTGGGACTCAGAACGCCCAAACTCCCCCTTCTCCCCTTGTGGGAGAAGGGGGAGTTTGGGGGGATGAGGGGCAAAAAGCTCGCGGGAACGCAGAAAGCCGCTCATCTCTCCCAATAACGCCACCCTTGAGAGCACGCAGCCAGGCAGTGGCCTGAGCAATTCTCTTACCGCACCCGCCTGAATTCGGCTGTCTGCGCTGGACTCTCTGGGGGCAACGGCATAAGCGTTAGCACCTGCACGGTAAAGCGGCGTCGTGCTGGTTGACATACCGGCAGGCTGCCCTCTGTCCAGAGATACTCCCAGAAATCGCGCCGCATCGGATGGAACTGCACTTTAGAGCGTGCAATGATTGTGCTAGGGAAGCCATACTCTGCATCATACTCGATGCGGCGCAACGTGAAGACGCGATGACAGGGACAAGTGTGCGGCGATGGCACGCAACGTGAGGCAGGGATGCTCTCAATATCGCTGCTGAGCGCAAACAACTGATCGACAGTCAGCGGATCGATCCAGAGCGTATTGCAGGTATTTTCGAGCACCCGGCGTACCCACCCGCTGCGCACCTCGAGGCGCTGAACGCACACCCGCCCTAACGCCTCGATACGCACTGCGATGTAGTAGGAGTCGGGCGCCCGCGCACTCCACCGGGCGCGTGCTTCCGCCCAGTGCGCGCTCTGCGGCGGATCGACAGACGCCAGCCCCATCAATTGCAGACTCAACAGGCATGCCAGCACACTGCAGAGCAGTGCGCCCATTCTGGTCAAACGTACTCTATGATGCATACGCCCTGCTACCGCGCAATCTCGCGCGCAATGATCAGGCGCTGGATTTCGCTGGTTCCTTCGTAGATCTCGGTGATCTTTGCATCGCGGAAGTAGCGTTCGACCGGATATTCCTTCGAGTAGCCATTGGAGCCAAAAATCTGAACCGCTTTGGTCGCCGTCCACATAGCGGTTTCTGAGGCGTACAACTTCGCCATTGACGCTGCACAGACAAAATCAAGATGCTGGTCCTTACGCCAGGCCGCTTCATACGTGAGCAACCGCGCTGCTTTGATCCGCGTCGCCATATCCGCCAGGGTGAACCCGATCGCCTGATTCTCGATGATCGGCTTGCCAAACTGTTCGCGGATTTTGGCATACTCCAGCGCTGCCTCATACGCACCCTGCGCAATGCCGACCGCCTGCGCCGCAATCCCGATTCGTCCAGCATTCAGGATGGTCATTGCAATTTTGAACCCCTGCCCTTCTTCGCCTAACCTTCGCCATGCTGGCACACGGTAATTGTCATACGCCATCTGGCACGAATGGGCGCTGCGGATGCCCAGTTTGTGCTCGACCTTGACAATGCTGCACCCTGGCGCACGCGGATCGACCAGAAAGGCGGTGATCCCTCGATGCCCCTTAGACGGATCAGTCATTGCCATCAGGATGATCGTATCGGCATAGTCACCATTCGTCACCCAGTTCTTGATACCGTTGATGACGTATTCATCCCCGTCACGCACCGCGGTTGTCTTTTGAGCGGCGGCATCCGAACCAGCGCCCGGCTCGGAGAGTGAGAAGGCGCCGAGCATGCGTCCCGAAGCCAGCGGGGTCAACAGTTCACGTTTCTGCTCTTCAGTACCAAACGTCTCAATACCGTAACACACTAGCGAATTATTGACCGACGCAATAACGCCGAGCGATGCATCCACCCGTGACAGTTCTTCGATGACGATCGCATACGAGACGTAATCGAGCCCAGCGCCGCCGTACTTTTCGCTCACAGCGACGCCCATCAAGCCAAGTTGCCCCATTTTCTTTACAAGGTCAACCGGGAACTCCATCGCCTCGTCACGCGCTGCTGCCGTTGGACGAATCTCCTGCTCAGCAAATGCGCGCACCGTCTGGCGCAACATCTCGTGCTGATCGCTGAGGGCGAAATCCATGCCATTGCCTCCTTTGTGTGACGCGCCTGATTCTCTTCCCATCATACCATATTCCCCGCTTCGCCCTTCAAATTTGTGCAAAATAACCAAATAAAAACCTCTTGTATTTGTTGAAAATGACCATATTGTATGGTATACTGAAGTCACCGAACCGCAGAGACGCGGGGCGACCTGGAGAGGCAAAACGCGACGCCTTCCTAGCAGTTATAGCAGTGAAGCATACGAGGAGGAGAACCATGCAACTCAAGAACTACAAAGAGCAGACTATCAATGAAGTTGCCGGTCGTGTGCCAGAGGCGCGCCACGTATTGCGAGCGTATCACATCAGCGCATCTAACACGATGCCACTGGATATTGCTGCCGCTGAAGCATCGGTGACGCCAGATGAGTTGCTGGCGGTTGTCGAATACCGCGCGCGCCGACGGGCGCGGCAGGCGCCAGCAGTACGTGAGTACGCTATGGAAGAGGAACTGGTTGCCTGAACATCACGAAATGGTTGAACGTCGCCGTGCAGGTATCTTCACCTGGGCGGCGCTTTTTCGTTAGAAGCAGACACTATCTATCGAGATATAAGCAGTATAAGACACAAACTCATCGCCAAGGCGCGAAGAGTGCAGCGCGAAAACACTTGTAGCAGTTCTCACAAAGATTGTACCTAATGGACGAGGTGAACACTTCTGGGAATGGTGCACCCCACGCGATGACCGAAATAAATTTCACTCCGCTAGCAGCAGGTATCTTGTGCGACACGGCAGACCCGGACAGGGGTCAACGTATCTGAGAACTGCTTTATAAAACTCCGCGCCCTCTGCTCCCTAGTGTAGAAGCCGAGGGCGCTGCGACGAGGGTACAGAGACGGTTAGGGTGCAGAAACAGATTGTATCTCCTGATAATCCTCAATGATGCTCTACTGCTGCCTTCCCGTGGTGGCCATGCCCGTGACTACCCGCTTCCTGGCGACGTAACAGTGGCACGCGGTAATCGTTCGGTGCAAGCAACGGCGCCCGCTGCAGATGCCATGCAAACGTGCCAAGCCATAGTCCACCAATCGCAATCAGGGTCACCAGATCGAGCCAATGGATATGGAACCTATCCGGATGGAACGCTGGCATAATTTTCCAGAAGTACCAGACAATTTCAATTGCAAACATATACACTGCAATCGCCGTTAGGTTCGCGAGCCGACGCTTGACGGAGCGGCTTAGCAGGATCATGAACGGAAGCAGGAAATGGCCAAAAATCATCATAATCCCCAGGATTTCCCACCCGCCTGCCGAGCGATGCCCGTGCCAAGGGGTCAGTTCCGGCACATTTCCTGACCAGATGATCAGATATTCCGAGAAGTTGACATACGCCCAGAGTGCCACAAACGCAAACAGAAACTTGCCCAGATCGTGCAGTCGGTCGGTTGGGATGCCAAATGGCAACAAATTGCGCGCCTTGAGTGCTGCCAGTGCAATAATCCCGCCACCGAACGTCAGGATCAGCATGCTGGCGATGTAAGTCACCGGGTACATTGATGAGAACCATTCCGGTTCCAGTGACATCCCCCAGTCGGTCGCGGCAAGCGTCCACGCGAGCACCAGTACAACAATGCCAGGGCCGCTCAGACGCTGGAAGCGACCGCGCAAATTCTCGCTGAACCCTTTCGCATCCTCCTCCAGCGACCATTGACGCAGCAGATATGCCATGCCGACGAACAGCACAAAGTAGATCACTGCGCGCGCTAGGAAGAATGGCACATTCAGGTACGGCGTCTTCAGCGCCACCACTTCATCGTTTGCGACCACTTCCGGATTCGTCCACGGGAACAGATAGTGGGTTCCGGTCAGTGTTTCGATAGCAATTGGCAGGAACAGGATCGCCATTAAAGGCAGGGTCATCGCCGCTGCTTCCAACAAGCGCCGTAGCATCAACCCCCACACACCCTGCGTCAGATGGTTGATCATGAGCACCAGCAATCCGCCGAGCGACAGGGCAAACCAGAAGAAATAGGCAAAGATGTACGAATGAAAGAACTGCGCTGCTCCTAAAAACGCCCCCGCCACTGCCAGGAGCATTGCAACGCTACCGACAATGAGAGCGACTCGCTGAAAACGCTCCAGTGCAGGACGAAGCGCAGCCGGTTCTTGTGCGATCATGGTCATCCCTTTCGGAAGTGAAACATTCCTTGATTATGATCGACGTAGTTCCTAAACATCCGAATCTGTGCCGCAACACGTCGGGCAGCGACAACCTCGCGCTCACTTCTCAATCCCCGATTCTTGGTTCTCAATTCTTCGGTTCCTGGTTCTCAGTTCCCGATCCCCGTTTCTCGATTCTTGGTTCTCAGTTCTGCGGCGGCGGATTCTTCTGCAACTCACGGATGTGCGCAACGATTGCCCAGCGATCGCTGATGCTCTGGATGCGATAGCCATAGGCGTACATGGTTCCCCTGCCGTTGACAATCACATCGTAGTACTCACCATCAGGCATCTCGAGCAACCGCTGGTCATAAAACGACGGCGGGCGCGGGTTGAGCAACAAGCCGACCTGACCACGACCGTTCCCGTTGGCACCATGGCAGACTGCGCAGTGGATGCGATAGCGCTCTGCGCCGCGAGCAAGCATTTCCGGCGAAACCTGTATCGGAATAGTCGTCAGATACGCACCGTTTGGGTCACCGTCGACGCGCCCGGTGCTGGTTGCATCGATGCGCAACTGACCGCGTGCCACGGTATGCTCCACCAGCGGGCGTGCTGCCGCACCATCGGCGAAGAGATCATTTGCTGCTTGCTGCGGATTGAACTTCGCCTGGTCGTACATGTCGAGGTGGCAGGCGGCCATCAGCAACGCCGCAGCGATCAGCCAGCCTGCTCGGAGAATCCGCCCAAACCATACACTCTGGCAGCGGTATTGTCGTTCGTTCAGCATTGCAAATTCCCCTAGTTATCTACCGGAGAGACCGCCAGTGGCTCCAGGCTTTCCAGAAACTGGCGCGTCCGCTTGAGTTCGAACTTAGGGTCGGCAGCCTCAATACACAGGAAAAACCGGTCAACCGACGCTCGCTCGAAGTTGGGTGCGTTGAAGACCGGATGGTATGGACGCGGCAGACCACAAGCTGCAATTAAACCGAACACAGCAGCGAACGCCGACAGCAGTACCATCCCTTCGAAGGTTGCCGGGATGAAAGCGGGCCAGCTGAACAACGGTCGTCCGCCGATATTCATCGGATACTCCACCAAATTGATCCACGTCTGAAGGGCGAACATCCCGGCTGCACCAAGCAGACCTGCGCCAAAAATAACCCATGGCAGGCGTGTGCCCCGGTAGCCAACTGCTTCGTCCAGCCCATGGATCGGGATTGGTGTGTACGCTTCGAACTTTTTATACCCGGCATCGCGGGTTTTTTCAGCTGCCGCTAGCAACGCTTCAGCGTTGTCGAACTCAGCTATCAACCCATACAGAACCGGTTCGGTTGAAACCTTTGGCGCCTCCTTTGCGCGCATTGCATTTCGCTTCAGCATCACTGCTACGCCTCCCTGACGTGTCTGGCGCTGCCGACCTGGACTGGCGCGTGGTTTTCAGTCTCGATCTTATGCACCAGGTCGCGCACCTCGAAGATCGAAATTGCTGGCAACAAACGGATGAACAGGAAGAACAGGAAGAAGAACCATCCGAACGAACCGGCGTATAGTGAAATATCCCATACCGTGGGCGTGTAGTATCCCCAAGACGCTGGCATAAAGTCGCGGTGCAGGCTGAGCACGATGATTACCCAGCGCTCGAACCACATCCCAATATTGATACAGATCGAGATGAAGAAGAGCCAGGGCAGACTGACACGGAAGCGTTTGAACCACAGGAGTTGCGGAATGGCGACATTCAACACAATTAGCGCCCAGTAACTCCAGGCGTATGGACCCATAGTGCGATTCGTAATCAGGAAGTACTCGTAGATATTGGCGCTGTACCAGGCATAGAACATTTCACTGAAGTAACCGTATGCCACCACCAGACCTGACGCCAGCATCACCTTGCCCATCAGGTCGAAGTGCTTCATCGTGATCAGATCATGCAGTTTGTACCACCGGCGCATCGGTATCAGCAGCAGGATCACCATCGCAAAGCCACAGTAGACTGCGCCAGCAACGAAGTAGGGCGGGAAGACCGTCACGTGCCAGCCAGGCAACTGTGAGATGGCGAAGTCTAGACTGATGATACTGTGCACCGACAGTACCAGCGGCGTCGAAAGCCCCGCCAGAATCAGCGATGCCACCTCATAGCGATGCCAGTCGCGGGCACCGCCACGCCAGCCAAGTGCCAGGAAGCCATAGAATATCTTGACCCACTTATTTGTCGCCCGGTCGCGCAGTGAAGCAAGGTCGGGAATGAGACCAACATACCAGAACAGGATTGAGACCGTGGCATACGTCGAGATCGCAAACACGTCCCATTCCAGAGCACTGCGGAACTGTGGCCACATACCGAGCGTGCCAGGATAGGGGAGCATCCAGTAATCGAGCCAGGGGCGGCCTGTATGCACCAGCGGGTAGATACCGGCGCATGCAACGGCGAAGATTGTCATCGCCTCAGCAGCACGATTGATCGAGGTGCGCCAGTCCTGCCGGAAAAGGAGTAGGATTGCCGAGATAAGCGTCCCGGCGTGTCCAATGCCAATCCACCAGACGAAGTTGATAATATCGAAGCCCCAGGCAACCGGAATATTAATCCCCCAGATGCCAACACCGACGGTAAACAGCACCGCCAGCGAGTAGAGATACATCAGCAATCCCAGGGCTGCAAGAACGAACCCTAGCGCCCAGCCCCACGGGGTTCGCTTGAGTGGCGTCAGCACGATGTCGCCAATGGTTCTGGTAACCGATTCATAACTCTGCTTCGGTCCCAGCAACTCCTCAAGCATCTTGCCGTATGCCGATTTCTGTGCGGGTTGTGAAGCCATGTGCCACTCCATGTATCCTAGACGGGGTACGTCAGCAGACCGTTCCCGTATCCCGACACTGCTGCACCTATGCCTTCTTTGCCTCTGTGAGGTCGGGGTTCAGATTCTTGATCTTTGCCAGATAACTCACCCGCGGTTTTGTATTGAGTTTATCGAGCGATGTGTAATTCAGCGGTTGATCCTTCAAGGTCACAACCCGCGCCTGCGGATCGTTCAGGTCACCAAAGACAATCGCCTGTGTCGGGCAGACCTGCTCACACGCCGTCATAATCTCGCCGTCAGCGATGCGTCGATTTTCCTTGCGCGCTTCGATGCGCGCTTCGTTGATGCGCTGAACGCAGAACGAGCATTTTTCCATCACACCACGCGTTCGCACGGTCACATCCGGGTTGCGCATCATCTTGAGCACTGGAATGCTCTCGTTCTCGGTTGATGCATCAGTTGGTGAGCGGTACGGCACATCCTGATAGTGCAGGAAGTTGAACCGGCGCACTTTGTACGGGCAGTTGTTCGAGCAGTACTTCGTGCCAACGCAACGGTTGTACACCATGTTGTTCAACCCCTCGGCATCGTGAACCGTTGCCGCCACAGGACAGACGATCTCGCACGGCGCCTGTTCGCACTGCTGGCACAGCATGACCATGTTGTAGACATCTGGCGTGTGCTCGTCGCCGACGTAGTACTGATCGATCCGGATCCAGTGCATCTCGCGCCCGAGCCAGACTTCGTCCTTGCCGACGACCGGAATGTTGTTCTCCGACTGGCAGGCAATGACACAGGCATTGCATGAGTTGCACACGTTCAGGTCAATCGACATGCCCCATTTGTAGCCATTGTACTCATACTCACCGATGAGTGAGACTGGCTCCTTCTTTTCGACCTGCAGGAACTTCTCGTTTTCCACATACTCGGCGAGCGTCCCGTACCGCACCAGGTCTTTCTTGCGCCCTTCCATCAAGAAGTGACCCTGAGTGCTTGACAGTTTGTAGTTTTCACCCACCTTCGCCACTTCCAGACCGACGCCGAACCAGGGCGTCGTGCTGGTGCGCAGGCGATAGGCATTGAACCCGACATTATTGCCGACCCTTCCAGCAGCCGTGCGCCCGAAGCCGAGATGCACCGTCACCGAGTCGTCAGCATGGCCCGGTTGCACCCACACCGGCGCATCCACCGAACGTCCCTGGTACGTCAACCGCACGACATCACCATTCTTGAGGCGCAGCGCATTCGCGGTGCGCACGCTCATCATAGCGACATTATCCCATGTCAGTTTGGTATACGGCTTGGGGACTTCCTGCAACCAGGCATTGTTGGCAAACGCACCGTCCCATACCGACGGATCGGGGCGGAACACGATTTCCAGCCCCTGCGCTGGCGCTGATGGCGCAGCACTGGCAAACCCACGCTGGAGAGTCACCTGACGCGCCTGCGCCTGGGTGCCGGGAATAATGCCATCATGCAACGCCCGGTTCCAGAAGACGCGGAAATTGCCGCTCGAATCCTGCGTCTGCCAGTAAGCAGTCAGTGTCTGGTAGCCAGTCTCCTGCGGCTTGCCAAGCAGCACATTGAGCACTTCAATCGCCGACTTTCCATTGTACAGCGGGGCAATCAGCGGTTGGACAATCGTCACTGTGCCATCGAAGGCGCGCACATCCCCCCACGCTTCGAGGAAGTGCGTTCCATTAATATGCCAGGTGCTCTTCTGCGCAGTCTCATCGCGGTACAGTCCGACGTGAATGCTCAACGGCACTTTTGCTAGCGCTTCAGCGAACGGAATATCGGCTGGCGCATTGTAGACCGGGTTGCTATCGAGCATCACCAGCATCTCGACCGTACCAGCGTTCATCTCCTGGGTGAGCGCGCTGAGGGCGGCAATACCGCCTGACGGATCGCTCTCCACCGGATCGGTGTAGACCACCGTGCTCCCCACATTGCCAAGTTGCGCATTGATCGCGTGACCAAGCGCATGAACAACTGGCGGTTGACTTTCGCCGACCAGCACGACGCATGATCCACGGTGCGCCTGCATATCTTTTGCGACCGCCTCAACCCATTTCTTCTCTGCGTCGCTGAGAGCAGCACCCGCAGCCACATCAGGAACACCCACAAGGATTGCCAGCGCGCGCACCAGATGTTCAATCTGCGATGAGCGCACCGGCAGACGATGATCGGCGAGCAAACCTGTAATCGAGGGCGTGCTTTCCGCCAGGTACAACCGGTTAACCTCCTTTGTCCCCTTGCGGATGCGACGCCCATCGGCGAGTTGACGCGCCATGCGCACGCCAGTCGGCGACGGCGCTGTAAAGTCGGAGTCGAAACCGACAATCACCTTCGCAGCGTCGAGACGATAGATCGTCTGCACATCCTCGCCAAACGCCAGGCGTGCGCCAGCGTTGACATTATCACGACCGACTGGTTCGTACTGATACCACTTCGCCTGCGGGAATTGCGTCAGCAATTGCTGCTTTTGCGCAATCAGCGTCGGCGAGGTCATTGCCCCGGAAAGGATACGTAACCCGGCGCCTTGTTTCGCCGCCTGCGCCTGAATTGCAGCAGTTGCGGCAGCAACAAACGACTCCCATGTCGCCTCCTGACCGGCATTCATTGGCGACTGCGACCGATCCGGATCGTACATGGTCAGAATCATCGCCTGCGTGATCAGGTCAGTCGCCCCAAGCGACGCAGGATGGTCGGGATTTCCCTCAATCTTGGTTGGGCGCCCTTCATGACTTTCAACCAACACCCCTATGCCAAAGCCAGCGAACGTCGCTGCAGTGGCAAAAAAGAGCGGTTTGCCATGAATAATCTCCTCTGGCTGGCGCACATAGGGAACAATCTTTTCCTGCGGTTGCTTCAGCGCGAACTGGCACCCCGACAGGCCCGCGAGCGCCAGCGACGCACCCATCAACTTGAGAAAATTGCGCCGGCTCACCGGGTCGCGCCATTCGGCGGCGCCTTGCGGGAACTCACGCTTCAGCAGCTCATTGAACTCTGGCGTATCAGCCAGTTCATCGAGGCTACGCCAGAACTCGCGCCCCTCGGCATTGGCGAGGCGCGCACGCAATGCGTTCACATCCTGGGACTTGGTATTCATAGTCACGCTCAATCCTAGCGGTGGCAAATGGCGCAATTCGTCAATTCCCACGACGAGCGGATATTGTACTCCTGCACCAGACGTCGTCCGACTTCGAGTTGGTTGGCTGGCGGCGTCCACGCCATGTTGTAGATTTCTTCGCGTGGACGGACGTATTTCTCAGGGTTGCGATGGCAATCCAGACACCACGACATGAACAGCGGCTGCGTCTTGTAGACGACGCGCATCTGGTCGACGCGCCCGTGGCACGTCGAGCAACCGATGCCCTTGGCAACGTGGATGCTATGGTTGAAGTAGACAAAATCGGGAACGTCGTGAACCTTATTCCACTGGATTGCATTCCCAGTTTCCCAACTCTGCCAGAGGAATGCGACTTTCTCGCTGCGGCTGATAATCTGTGAGTGACATCCCATGCACGTTTCAGTCGGGGGAATGTTGGCATGGGCAGCAACTTCGACTGCTGTGTGGCAGTAGCGACAATCCATTCCCAGGGCAACGTGCAACTGGTGATTGAACCCACCCCCTGGTTGTTCAATAGGCACCCCAACATCCCGGTGCCAGTCCGACCAGCCAAACAGCCACCAGATCCCCCCAAGGATGGCAAGCACCAGCGGAATACCGGCAAAGATACTCACCCTGGCAAGCGTATTGGCTCTCCGATCGAATATCTGGGCCATGTGGCGCCTTTCTAGAAGTCAGAACGTTCTTGACAACCGGATGCGTATCAGCGGGACATTGCCAGAACAACGCGAAAGAGCAACTTGCCAGCGCAACTCACTGCACCAGACAGTTATCACGCTCCGCACAAACAGGCACGTCGAGCATTGTGCGCAGCCATCAGCATGCACGTCACACAGTCACCACGGACCTGATTGGAATAATGACCGAATAGCGTGCTCTAGCCAGCACATACATCGACGTGGGTTTCCAGGAGGGGCAAGATTGCCTGGCTGCACCCTCTTTTCTAGTTCTGCTTTCGGATATCTGTGAGATGCGGCAGCAAGACGAACTGTGATAGTGCGTCTGACACGTTGCCGATGTAGCTGAACGGCATCATGCAACCTTGGCTTGGTTAATAATATCACAACTGGTTACAGTCAGTTTCAGGGGTGACCCCCTGAAACAGTGAAGATATCTTAACTGAAGGATAGTTTGTCTACATTCATTACACAAAACTTCCACAATGATCAAAGTGTACTTATTTAAGCGACAATATCTTAAATCACGGGCATTCCTCACACTCCCGAACGTTTGTGCCGTCGAACGACGTCAGTAAATCGTCTTGCCAAGCGCCGAGAGCGCGAACTCAACCGCCAGCAGCGCCGTCATGTTGCGAGTATCGAGAATGGGATTGACCTCCACCAGATCAAGGCTGATCAACCGCCCCGACGCTGCGACCAGTTCCATTGCCAGGTGCGCCTCCCGATAGGTAATGCCACCCAGCACCGGCGTCCCAACTCCTGGCGCTTCATGCGGGTCAAGCACGTCGAGATCGAAACTGAGATGAAATCCGCTTGTGCTGGAGCTGACATGCAGGATCGCCTCTTCCATTACTGCTGCCATGCCGCGCCGGTCGATATCGTGCATGGTAAAGACATGGACGCCGGAGGTGCGCAGCAGTTCACGTTCGCCGCTGTCGAGGTTTCGCACCCCAACTAGCGCCGCATCTTCCGGGCGAATAACTGGCGTCCGTCCGATCAGTCCGGTCAACATTGGATGCCCGCGTCCAGTCAGAACTGCCAGACCCATGCCGTGAATATTTCCCGAAGGGGTTGTCTCTGGTGTATTATAGTCGCCGTGTGCATCGAGCCAGATAACGCCGATGCGCCGGTTGTGCGCTGCACCTGCAACCGAACCAATCGATAGACTATGGTCGCCGCCAAGTACGATCGGCAGCGTATTGCCGGAGATGACATTGCGCACCTGTTGCGCCAGATCGCGCACAACGCCAACTATCGGTTGCAGGTAGCGCAACGGTTCGTCCAGAGTCGGAGGTTCAATTTGCTCCGCCAGCGGTACGGCAAGGTTGCCAAGGTCGCGCACCCGGTAGCCCAGCGCTGCAATCCGCTCACGCAAACCTGCATACCGGATGGCGCTCGGTCCCATATCGACGCCGCGCCGTCCTGCGCCAAGGTCGAGCGGCACGCCAATAATAGCAATATCACGCATACGTGTGGAGGAAGAGTTGATGGAGCGTTTCTTTCAGTATCTGAACATCTTTCCCATGCCACTCTGGCTGGCAATGATGTTTGCCCCCAATCATCCGTTGACCGAACGGATGAGTCGTCCTGGTCCGCTGTTTATTATTGCTGGCTTGAACTATGTTGTGGCGCTGGCGCTGGCGGTGCGGCGCGGGCGACACGAGGGCGCTCGTATTGATTTTACATCGCTTGAGGGAATTCGCAAGGGCTTGAGTTCGCCAGAAGGCGCTGCTGCGGCGTGGGCGCACATGATCGCACTCGATCTGTTCAGTGGTGCGTGGATTTATCGTGAGTGCCGCCGCCTGAACGCTCCAGCCTGGGTACGTATTCCCTCCCTCTTCGCTACCCTGATGGCCGGTCCAGCCGGATTGATGGGTTTTTTGATCTGGCGCCTGCGTTTGCCTGCCATCACTCGCCAACCGATAGATAAAGATTGAGAATACAAACCGGTATGCATCCGGTAGCCCGGCAGCTGGTGACGTTCTGACCGCGGGGCTGTCATACAAACCGGTATTTGCCCTTGCCATGGGGCTAACGAAGATTGAGCACTTAATCCGGCATCCTGAACTGGACACGGAGCTAACGAAGACCTAATCTAGTATGCTAAACCGGTCATCGGGCTGATAGGGCATCTAATTCGGTGTGTGCCTCTTACCGTCAGGCTAAGATGTAAATCGGTATTTGTTCTTGCCGTGGGGCTAAAGCCCTCGGCTACGCAAGGCAAAGCCTGCCTGCGCGGGGTTTGCCAGACTTCTTGAAACTTACAAGCTCTCAACCACGGAATGCAAAGCCCACCTGTGTGGCCAAGAGCGGGTTATTTAATCAAACACCATGAGTCCCCCAGCTGTACGGTGCAAAGCCTGCCTGCGCAGGCCGTACCAGATTTGCAGACAGATAATACAGCGCGAAAGCAACACGTCTCCCAGCTATGCCCGCGCCATCGACGGTGCAGGCTGCGCTTCGGATGACTGGGCACTCACACGCAGCGCCGACGCGGCCAGAAGGATCAGCGCAATCCAGACTGCATCCGCCAAGAACAGGTGCACCAGTTGCATCCAGACGGGCACCTGCAATGCGACGTTGACATACCCTGCAACCAGTTCCATCGCGTACAGCACGGTCAGCACAATCGCCAGGCGGCGCGTTGTTGCGCCCGGTCGTGCAGTGCTCGTGTACCAAGCTGCCACCACGACGAACGCGCCAACGCCAATTGCGAGTGCAGGGTGCATCATGCGGATCGAGACGATTGTCGCCACCAGCGGCGCCAGGTCTTCCTCACTGCCGCCAGCGCGGGTGTGGGCAAAGAAGAGGGTGTCTCCCAGAGCGATGACTGCACCGCTCATGCCGACCAGGATCAACCCGACCATACTGGTGATCAGCCAGGATGCGACAGCGCCTTGACCGCGCAGGCGGATCGGTTCGCCGCCTGACGCCCACCATCCGGTCAGTGTAATACAGGCGATCAGAATAAATGTGTTCAACAGATGCGCCGCCATCGAAAAGGCGCGCGTCAGCGACGCATTGTGCGCCACCAGTTCAAACAGCACCAACCCGGCGCCCAGCAGCGCTTCGGTGATGATGAACACCATCGATAGTTGCGCGCCGCGCCGGACGATATGACCTCGCGGGTATGCGCGATACGCCCACACAAGCATTCCAATTACCATCAGTAATGCGACGCCGCTGGTCAATCGATGGGTGAACTCAACGATGGTTTCAACTGCCGGAGCGCGTGGAATGACTTCGCCGTTGCACAGGGGCCAGTGACTACCGCAACCCGCGCCCGAACCCGTTGCTCGCACAAACGCACCCCAGAGAATGACCAGCAGATTGTAGATCAACACTCCCCACACATAGGTTGCAAAGCGATTGCGTGCCAGCATGACCGCTTCCTTTCTAGGAGCTTCGACTGTGCATCGATAGTGCGGGCATTGTATACCTGAAGTGAGCAGATGGTCAAATATTGCAGCAATTGCGACAGGGCTTGAGCAACGAAAACAGCGGTCATTGCCAGATGACGCCTGACATACAAACGGAGCTGCCCTGCTCTGCCTGGAGGTTTATTGCAACCCGTTGTTGTCTTCAACTACATTTCCGGTACTATGGGCGGGTCATGACCATTTGTTTACTTTACGCATGTGTGATATACTGACAAAGAGCAGTCTCCCGATATGCTATCCCGATTACGCTACGCCTGCACCGTCCCTGCAGCATCGATCCGCCAGTTGTGTCGGCGTTGCGCTCGCCAGGAGGCTACCTGTGGAACATCGCTCCGAGGCGCCTGATTTTGAGCGGATGGCACGCAATGCCGGGTATCGAGTTATAGTGACCGAGCGTCTCCGCAGCAATCGCTGGTTAGTCACGCTGGTGGATGGTGATGGTCACACGGTGCTTGTGCTGGCGCAAGCGCGTCCACTGATCGGTTCTGCCGATGTGCAGGACCTGGCGGAATTCGTTCGTTTGCGGAACCCGACGATGGGGATTCTGCTCGCCATCGGCGGCGTGTTTAGCGCCAGTGCACACCACACCTGCGCCGAACTGCGCGACCGGCGCCTGCACCTCTGTACCGCGTTGCCGCCAGCGCCTGCTGTAGTTGCAGAAGAGTCCGCTATGCGCAATGCACTGGCATCACTGCGCTGATCGCTGTTTTCCTCAAAATCAGTGCGCTGGAAGAGTTCACATATCCCCTGGGAGCGGGGGCATTCTACCCCTGTAGACGCAACAAGGGCGGGACGCCCTCAATGGACCACGGTCACGCTGCTCCCTGCCAGTTCGACTACCACATCTCAACACAATCAGCGCTGTCTTTTTCTCTCCTTGTAAAACGGCGTACAGGAGTGGCAGGTGCCTGAACATGCCACAGATTCGCCTCGCCCTACACCTTTAGTCCTGTTTGTCTCCCACCCGTTTGACGCGCTGCGATTAGATACAATGACCTCTTTTTTGGCAGGGAGATGCATGCTATCCTGCCCCCGTAATGAACGACGCCTGTCCGCTTCTGACGTTCCGAATCAAACAATTTGCCAGAAACAGGGGAAGACCAATGAGAACTGCCAGCAGTGAGACGCCCGATTCACTGATCACTGCGCTGCTGCGCGCGCTGGAACCTGCATCCGCGAGTGACCCGCCAGACAATGACAGCGCCAGCGTTCCCAAAACCGTCACTCAAACCCTATCGGTCGAGCGGCTGGCGGCAATTGCGGCAATGCTGGCGACGGCACCATCGATTGTGGCAGTTGTTCCGCCCGGCGTCACGAAAGGACGCATCGCAGCGCTGTTATCGCCAGATGAACGGCGCTACGCCGGGACGGTGATGGAAGTGCTCGACCGCGCCGGAGTGCTGGTTGAGCCGCGCGCCGAAGCGTTGCGCTGGCGAGAGCCGCGCCTGTTTTGCCGGGACGACCGTGACTGGATCGTAGCGCAGGTGCGTTCGAGCAGCATGGAGGACCAATGAGCCGCGTTGCACTCCGTTCCTCGTCTTCAAACCCGCCGCCAGCGACCCGTCCGCCGCGCCCAGACCTGCCGTTCCATCTTGTGCGCGCGCTGGCGTTGATCTGCATTGTGCTGGCGCTTATCCAACCACTGGCGCTACCGCAGGTTGCCGACTCACCTTCATTCCAGACGATCCCGCTACCCCGTGTCCTGCACGAGCCAGGAGTTGTTGCGCTGGCATTGCTGCGATATGCATTCGAGCCGCCGCTATTCCCGCTGATCAGCGCCGTGGCAGTGGCATCGCTGTGCATCCTTGCGGGGGAACTCAGCTTGGCGCTGATCGCAGCGATCCTGTCGCGCCGCGTTGCACGTCGCGCCACACGCTCGACGATCTGCCTGCGGGTTCGCCCCGCGCATACCATCGCCGGGACGAGCGCATCTGTTGCCAGACCGGGCGCGCTTATGCGTATGGTTCACGGTGGCATGGCGAAGCATTTCTGGATGCATCCTGCTCCACCGTATACCCTGATCATCAGTGGCGCACCAGATCTTCCCGCAGAACTGGAGGCGCTGATCAGCGGTACGCCAGATGATCAACAACGCGCCATGGGTGTGCTGGACGGCGCAGTACGCAGCAGCGCTCCGGGCGCACAGATCAATGCGACCGATGATCCGCTCATCGCGGCGGCAATTCCCGGACGCTGGATCGCCTGGCAGCGCTTCGGTCTGGCGCTGCCGCCGGCCTATCCGCTCCACACCCCGGCGCTTGTTGTTGAACATGAACTGGCAGGGGTATTGCTGGCGGCAGTCCGCCCCCACGGCAGCGTAGTGCACGCCGGGCTGGAGATCGCCCTGCGCCCACAGGGTGGCATGACCGGATGGGCGCTGGGGAAACAATGGCGCGCACGTGCGATGGCGCTGAAACTGACGCTTGAACAGCGCCAGGATTATGCGCTTGCGCCAGATATTGCTGCCATCGAGGCAAAACTGGGCGATGCCGCATTCGAGGCGACCATCGTGGCAACCGCCGTCGCCGGGCGGCGTGATGACGCAATCGCTGCGCTCCACGCCATCGGTGATGCGCTTGGCGCATTCCAGCAACGCACCGCAAGCCGCTTGCAGCGTCTCATCCCGCTTGCCCGTGCGTCGGTCCGTCAGATAACTGTGGGTCAGGAGATGCAGACCGTATCGCACCTGCGCACGCCGCCGGTCTCACATCCCCCCACGCTGCTGCTGCCGTTCCGTCTCTGGCGTGGACCGGACATTTTGAGCGCCGGAGAAGTGGGGTATCTGTGGAATCTGTCCAATCCTCAGTCGAACGGATTGATGCGCTGTGATCCATGCCGCCGGATTGCAGCGCCACCTCACGCCTTCTGTGCCGACGATCCGGAGCGTGTCATCGTTGGATATGCCCTGCACACCGATGGACACAGCGCACCGGTTGGACCAACGCTGCGTGACCTGCGTCAGATTCTGCACCTGACCGCTGGCATGGGCGCCGGAAAGAGTCGTTTGCTGGCGAACCTGTGTCAGCAGTTGATCCCGCACGGATTCATGCTCATCGACGGCAAAGGCGATGATCGTGGCGGTAGTCTGGTTGATGTCGTGCGTCAACTGATTCCGGTCGCGGACGAAGGACGGTTTGTCCTGCTCGATCCGCTCGACACAGCATGGCCCATTGGACTGAACCCGCTCGCTGGCGCAGATGTGACACAACCTGGTGGCACCGATCTGGCGCTGGGGCAAATCCTGGCAACATTCGCGCGCATCGATCCTGATACGTGGGCGCGATCTCCAGGCATGCAGCAGTTCGCACGTATGGCAGCGCTGCTGGTGCTGGAGGGCGAAACGCATCCCACACTGGCGCACGTCAAACAGGCGCTGATCGACGAAGCGTACCGCCAGGAACTGCTCCGGTCGGTGCGGAACATCGAGGTCGCCAGTTTCTGGCTTGAGATATACCCGCGCCTGGGTGAGGGGCAGCGATCCAGTTGCGACGCGCTGTTGAGGCGTTTTGACGCCCTGTTGACCGCTGAAACGACGCGCTATCTGATGGCGCAGGCACGCCCCACGCTCGATCTGGCGCAGATGATTGCCGACCGGATGATCGTGCTGGTTCCGCTTCCCGATGTGGCGCTTGGCGGGCTGGCAGGCGCAGTCGGCATGCTGATTGCCCAGGCGTTTGTGCGTGCTGCCTTCAGTCGTAGCGGCAGTGACCGCACTCGCCACGACTATCCGTTGATCATCGATGAACTCCAGGTGCTGATCGGCAACAGCGACACAACCGATATAGCGACTGCCATCACGCGCCTGCGGTCGCTCGGCATTCCAGCGATCTACGCCCATCAGGCGCTTGCACAGTTGGGCGATCTGCGCGACCTGATGCTGATCAATGCCGGGAACCGCATTATGCTGCAAACCCAGGAACCCGACGCCAGCATCTATGCGCGCGCCTACGCCGCCAGCGGTCTCACTGCCGCCGACCTGAGCGGGCAACCGCCGAACGACCATCAGTACGCCGTCCTGCGCTGTCGAGGCGTGGTGGCCGGACCTTTTTCGATGCAACCGCTCCCCTGGCCCTCTGTACGCGACGAGTCGCCGCCGCCATACCAGGGACCAGCGTGGCGCGACGTTCTACCCGACGACGCCGATCCGGCAGACCGGTTCATCGTACGTGTCATCTACGATGCCGGTCCAGGCGTGGCTGCCGCCAATGAACTGTCGCACCTCAGCGATGCCGACTGGCAGCGACTTTCGAGACGGTGGGAGCGGATCAGACAGGTTCAACGGCAGTACATCCTCGCGCATCCCGGTTGCATCGCTGATCGACTGGAACGTCAACGCTGGCTATCGCGTCTCTATGCGGCGCGTCCGCGGGTGCTGGCTGCCGCTGAATACCTGCGCGGGCGTCAGAAAAGATCGCATCAGCAAGCCTTAAACTCGACGTGAAAAGGTTCAGGGGCGTTTTGCAGCGTCCTGATGAGGAACCCTACTTGACAAACGCAGTATACTGCATAGTGAAGAGGAAAATGCTTCATTATCTCCCAGAGGAAAGGAAGGATAGAACAAGTATGCAAAAGACTGACTTTATCAAGGCGGTTGCTGAGCGGGCGAACCGGTCGCAGAAGGAAACGAAGGAGATCGTCGATGCGGCGCTGGAAGTTATTACCGATGCGCTGAAGCGTGGCGAGAAAGTCACCCTGACTGGCTTTGGCACATTTGAAGTGCGGCATCGTCAGGCGCGTGAAGGAGTGAATCCGCAGACCCGCACAAAAATCCAGATCCCGGCGACCAAAACTCCTGGCTTCAGCGCCAGCAGTACGTTGAAGAACGCAGTGAAGGATAGTTGAGCGTTGTGGTTCTGACCACGCACGGGAAATGATCACGGCGCCAGCGAGGCGTTCGCTGGCGCCATCATGTGCAGAGCAGTGTTGTCGTGCGAGGCGCAGAGGGTTGCATGTCTATAAGACTCAACGTATGATTGCCGGGTACGGTTGACTTCTCTCCGTTCAAGACCGATGGGTGCAGCACAGATGATGCAACGTTCTAAGAGAGCGTGCTCTCTCAGTCGAAGAGGCGCAAGACCTCAATCTGAAAGACTTCCTATGTTGATATCTGGTTGTTGATGGCAGCTAGATCCTGCTAGCCGAGACACTGCTCATCGAAAGGTACCTGCTGGTATCGAACACGATTGTCTCCGGCTTCGGCACGCATGCCCCCGGAAAAGAGAGACGTAAGCAACAGCGTTCCGCATGAGAGATACACTTCATCCCGGCCGCCTCCGGGCAGCAAGGCTTCAGGATCATCCGAATATGCGTGATCACGAAGAGATGCGCCAGTCGTTTCGGGTCCAATAGCGGTACAACGTTTCTACCGGCGCTCGCCGCAAGCATTCCCTCCTACCTGCAGCCTTTCTGCCCGTAATCCCCGCCTCCACACTGCGCTCAAGTCAGGTCTCCAGCCTTCGACGTTTAACCTGCAACGTTCAACCTGCAACTTGCAACCTTCCCGCTCTCTCTTTGTTTTCTACGCCACACTTGCATATCTAAACGTTATCAAGTATACTTCTCACATCCCCCCTAATGGTCAACAGATGGTTCTGAAGCAAGGAGCAACGAAAGCATGCGACGACGAGTGTTTCTTCGCAGCGTCGCGGCAGGCAGTGCAGCCCTGACAGCAGCCACACTGGCAGCGTGTGGCCAGGCGCCGCAGACGCCAGTCCAGCAGGCGACGACCGCTCCGACACAGGAGCAACAGGCGACGACCGCCCCGGCGCAGCCAGCAACGCAGGCGCCGGTAGCCACTGCGCCGCAACCGCAGGCGCCAGCGCAAACGAGTGAGATGCCTTCCCTTGAGTGGGATATGGCTACCAGCTGGCCCGTGGCGCTCGACACGATTTTCGGCGGAGCGAAGACGGTTGCTGACCGAGTAGCCGCATTGACGGATGGCAAGTTCAAAATCACGCCGCGCGCTGCGGGCGAACTGGCGCCCGCTTTGCAGGTGCTTGATGTGGTGCAGCAGGATGCTGTGCCAATTGGACATACTGCATCATACTACTATGTCGGCAAAAGTCCAGTGACTGCATTTGGAACCACTCTGCCCTTCGGTCTCAACGCGCAGCAGCAAAATGCCTGGCTGTACGAAGGCGGCGGGCTGGCAAAACTGCAGGCGGTGTATGCCAAGCTGTTCAATGTCATTCAGTTCCCGGCAGGCAATACCGGCGTCCAGATGGGTGGGTGGTTCCGCAAGGAGATCAACACCGTTGCCGACCTTCAGGGTCTCAAGATGCGCATCCCCGGTCTCGGCGGGCAGGTGTTAACCAAACTGGGAGTCACCGTTCAGGTCATTCCGGGTGGTGAGATCTTCCAGGCGTTGCAAACCGGCGCGGTCGACGCGGCGGAATGGGTCGGGCCGTATGACGATGAGAAACTCGGTCTGAACAAGGCGGCGAAGTTCTACTACTATCCGGGCTGGTGGGAGCCGGGTCCTACACTCGAGGTGCAGGTCAACCTCAATAGGTGGAACGAACTGCCAAAAGCCTACCAGGAGGCGATTGCGACCGCATCCGCCGAGGCGAATATTACGATGCTGGCGCGGTACGATGCGCGTAACCGTGAAGCGCTCAAGCGTCTGATCGACGGCGGCACTCAACTGCGCCCCTACAGCAAGGAAATCCTTGCCGCAGCTGAGAAGGCCGCCTTCGAACTGTACGATGAGTTTGCCGCGAAAGACGCCGACTTCAAGGAAATCTACGAGGATTGGAAAGCATTCCGCGAAGCCGTCTACGGGTGGCACAAGGTGAACGAAGCCGGGTTTACCAACTACGTCTACAATAAGTGAGACCCCCCACAACCAGCAATCGGAGAGGGCACAAAAGGGACGCAGACTGTGCGTCCCTTGTTAATCTGGCAGAACACAACGCACGCTCCACCAGTATTTATTTACCATCTGCCCTGGTTGCTCTGGAGCGAAGGTGTCCCACTCTCGCCCCGCAGGACAGCCGAAGACACGATGCCCTCGCTCCCGTGAAGGGTTACAGCGCTGCATGCGGGCGAGACGCTCGCGCACCCAGGCGGTGGGTGACACGCACCGTTCCAGCGCGCCAGGAACATTCCAGAACGACCATCGGGCGCCCTGACAGGAATGCATCCTATCGATCACGTTTTAGTCCACTGCAAAAAGGGTTAGGTCACCGCTGAGGCGCAGCGTTCGCAGAGGCGGATTCCATAGCGAGCCACGCACACGCAAGCTTTGCTATGCATCCATCATGGTTCGTTTTTAGGGTTCTCTGCGCCCTCGGCGTCTCAGCGGTGCGTTTTTGCAGCGAAGTCACTATTCATTTCGCCATCGCATCACTGCATGACGTCCGAGAGTTTTCGCACCTCAAAGCCCATCGCTGCAAAGCGATCCAGGATATCTGGCAGTGCCTTGGCAGTTGCATCGCTGCCGCAGTGCGCCAGAATAATTGCACCATGCAGGTCGTTGGGGCTGAGTTTTTGCGTCACGCGCGCGATGAGAAACTCCGGCGTCTTCGGTTCCCCAACCGAATCCAGACTATCGAGCGACCAGTAGACTGGCAGGTATCCTTCTGATAATGCCACACGCAAAACCCGCTCATTGTACGCGCCATACGGCGGTCGAAAGAAGGGACGTATCACAGCATCCGGCGCAATTTCGTGCAGGATTTCCTCAGTTTCTTTCAGCTCGCGGCGAATAGTGTCGTCGTCTAGGGTTGTCAGATCGGGATGGTTCATAGTATGGTTAGCGAGTTCATGCCCATCCGCCACCATACGGCGAACCAGATCGGGATTGTCACGTATCCAGCGTCCGGTCAGGAAGAAGGTGATGGTGATCCCGCGCTCGCGCAACGAATCAAGGATGCGCGGCGTCGGCGCTGCACCTGCGCCAGCGTCGAGGGTCAGCGCAATCCACGGGCGCATCGGATTGCCGCGCTGAACCAGCAGTGCTTCGCCAGCATCGCCTGGTTCGATCAGCGGCACGACAAGTTCTCTCCCGGTGCGTAGCGGCGCATTGATCATATTGTATGTTTTGATCAGCGCCGGAGAGGTGCGGTAGCGCGCTGCGATCTGTTCTAGGGTTTCACCAGCAGCAACGCGATGCCCCACGTAGCCATTTACCCGTGGCAGGGGGGATGCAGTGGAAGTTGGCGGGACGGTAGTCGCTGGCAGCGACGTCACTACAGGTGGCAGTGAGAGGACCGGCGATTGGGACGCGATTGTTACCGACGGAACGGGTGCGGTTGGCACAGATGTCGCACGAGCGGTCACCGTCGGCGCTTGCGTCGGGACAACTGCCAGCGGCGCTGGCGGTTGCCGCATCAGGTCGTTGAGCAACCATCCCAGCGCAATACCCGTTAGCAGAGTGAGAAGAATGAGTGGAAGGCTTGTACTGTTCTGTTCCATTCCCGTCCATGGTTGCGCTGTACGCAGCTGTTTCTTCACCAGCGCAGGCAGGTGTTGCTAGCAGCGCAGTCGCGTGCGTCTTTTACCTGTTCTGCGTCGATGGACGAATCTTCGCCCGCAGAAGTTCCCGAAACGCGTCGATTGCCTGCGGACCGGCAAAGGCGCGCTTCGGCACAACTGAATATGCCCAGCGACCGTGGATCAGAACAAAGACACGATCACTCTCGACAAACGACAGGTATCGATCCCACGGGCGACTGACGCGCTCCGTACCGAAGCGAAAGTGGGCACCGCGCTGGTCAAACATGGCTTCGACGTTCTGGCGGAGGATCGGGCTACTGCGGAACGTTGACCAGACGATGAGCAGCGGCACAGGATCGAACCAAGTGAACAACCCCAGTGCCAGCAGCAACAGCGCTTGCGGGTTAACACCGGACATTATTGCAATCCAGACTCCGCTAAAAATCGCTAGAAAACCGATACCGCGATATATCAGATGCTTACGGGTCGAACGCTGGTAGAGTCGGCACGCATGGAGCTGTTCGTCCAGCGTGTGGGTATAGTTCAGCGTGAAACTGCTCGCAGTCGTCACCGTCATGGAATGATCAACTCCTGTCCAACGCGCAGATTATCAGCAGCAGCTGGCGTCAGATTGTTGGTGCGTAGAAGCGCCTCGACTGTCACTCCGTTGCGCTCGGCGATTGCGCGCAATGTGTCTCCCGGTTGCACCACATACCGTCGCGAACCCGATTGTGGCGCCGACGTCACGGTCGGTTCCAACGTCGCGGTCGGTTCCGGTGTCACGGTCGGTTCCGGCGTCGCGGTCGGTTCCGGCGTCACGGTCGGTTCCAACGTCGCGGTCGGTTCCGGCGTCGCGGTCGGTCCTAGCATCGCGGTTGGTCCCGGCGTCGCGGTTGGAGCCACCGATGGAACATTCACCGTCGGGACGATCGCTGGCGGTTGTGACACAGGGGCAACGGGCGGTGCAATCGGTTGCATAACCGTCAGACCGGCAATACGCAGGCTGGATATATCGCTACGTGCCAGGGCGAACGCTGCACCGAACGCTACACCAAAAACAATGATCACCAGCACGAGACGCCCTCGCTCCTCTAGGCGTTGTCGTGTTAACCGTAGCGCAATTGCGCCAATAAATGGCAGGACAAGCGCAACAACGATCAGCGCAAACAGCATCCACTGTGGCATTCAGGTCACCGTTCCTGCAGGCGCACGATAGTAACGCCCTCACCGCCTTCTATGGCGCTTGCGCTGCTGAACGACGCGACCAGTTTGTGGTCTTTGAGCGTATCGCGTACTGCTTGACGCAGCGCGCCGGTGCCTTTTCCGTGAATGATACGAACCCACGGCAAGCCGGCCAGGTAAGCATCGTTCAAATACCGGTCGAGTCGTTCGCCGACATCAGCCGCGCGCCATCCACGCATATCGAGTTCGAGCGAAACGTCACGCGGCACCGGAAGCAACGTGCCGCGCGACTCGTAGGCAGGGCGGGCAGGTTGACCGCCACCATTCCCGGCAGCACGCTTTTCGCGCGTCAGTTCGGCGAGATCAGCCTGCATCCGAAAACCTCCGACCTGAACCTCAGCCGTCTGTTCTTCTTCGTTGATCGAAAGAATTTCTCCTGTTAACCCGACTGATCGCACGCGGACGACATCGCCGGGTTGCAGCGGACGCGGGACCTGTTCAGCAGGGGGCGCCGGGCGTCCGGCGGGTCTACCAGGCGGAACATCAGGCAGACTCGCACGCACTTCCTGCAAACGCCGCTCCGCCTCTTCGAGCCACTGGCGCGACACCGACACCGAGCGAAACTCATCGCGCAACCGGCGTAACTCGCCGCGCACCTGACGCAGTTCCGCCTCAATCTCTTCGCGCGCAGCCTGCCAGGCGTCGTCACGCTGCTCCTCAAATGCGCGTAACTCAGCAGCAAGTCGTTCACGATACTTCTCTGCGTCGGCACGTACTTCCATCGCACGTCGCAACTCTGCCGCTGCAGCATCGCGCTCACGATGGATACCCGCTAGCAGATCTTCGACCTGCACGTTCTCTCGCGCCATTGTTGCGCGGGCGCGCTCAACCAGGTCGGGCGCGAGTCCCAGACGCGCCGCGATCGCCAGCGCATTCGAGCGCCCTGGCAAGCCAATTGTCAGTTTATAGGTTGGCGCAAGCGTTTCGACATCGAACTCTACCGACGCATTCTCAACGCCGGGTGTGGCGTAGGCGAACGCCTTCAATTCAGCGTAGTGCGTCGTCGCTACACCCAGTACACCGAGTTCAAGCAGGCGCTCGATAATTGCGCGCGCCAGCGCCGCACCTTCGACCGGATCGGTGCCAGCGCCAAGTTCATCGAGCAGCACCAGCGCTGGCGGGCGCCCCGTGCGCTGCGTGTCAGGCGGCATTGTTTGGGTTGAGCCAGAGACGGATGTTTCAGCAGGCGCCGCGTTCGGTACGTCTTCAAGCGCACGCAGAATGCGGATGATATTCGTCATATGCGACGAGAAGGTCGAAAGGCTCTGCTCGATGCTCTGCTCATCGCCGATGTCGGCGAAGATCTGCGCGAACACTGGCAGGCGCGACGGTTGGGATGCAGGGATGTGCATCCCCGCCTGTGCCATCAGCGCCAGCAGACCGGTTGTTTTCAGCGCCACAGTCTTGCCGCCGGTATTGGGACCGGTGATCAGCAGCAGGCGAAACCGACCGCCGAGGCGCATATCGATCGGGACGACCTTTTGCGGATCAAGGAGTGGATGGCGTGCGGCAGTCAGCAGCAGCAACGGTTCGTCAGGCGACAACGGAGGATCGACAATTTCCGGCATCACACAGCGCATCGCCACTGCATACCGCGCCATTGCGAATGCCAGATCGAGCGTCGCCAGCGCCTCAACACCAGCAGTAATCGCATCGGCATGATTGCCGACAAGCGCAGAAAGTTCTGCCAGAATACGTTCGACCTCTGCCTGCTCGGCAAGTTGCAGTTCCCGCCAGGCATTGTTCAGTTCCACGATCGTCAGCGGCTCGATGTACAGCGTCGCGCCACTGGCCGACTGATCGTGCACCAGACCACGAATAGCGCGGCGGTGTGTGGCTTTCACTGGCACGACGTATCGCCCGTTGCGCACAGTGATGATCGGTTCCTGCAACGCATCACCGTGCGTCATGATCAGGTTGTGCAGTTTTTCCTGGAGGCGGTTGAACGCTGTGCGCACCTCAGAGCGCAATCGCGCCAGTTTCGGGCTGGCGCTGTCGAGTACCTGACCGTCCTCGCCAATTGCGCGGGCGACAGCATCCTCAACCTCCGGCAGCAGAGGCAGATCGACGGCAGTCTCGCGCAGGAGCGGGAAGGATGCCGCGTCGAGTTTCAGCAACGTGGTGCGCAGACGGCGGGCGCTTGCAAGTGTGGCAGCGATTTCGAGCAGCGCTGCCGGATCACACACTCCGCCGCGTCGCGCCAGACCAACCGCGGGACGCACATCACGCGCCCCGCCGATACTCACATCGGGCATCTCGTCGAGCAGCCGACGCGCCTCATCGGTCAGGCGCAGACGACGATGTACCTCACAGGGATTGACCGACGGCGTCAGATTGAGCGCCAGTTCACGTGAGGCGGAAAACGCTGTGTATCGTGCGAGTTGCGAGCGCACTTTGGGAAACTCGAGGGTTTCGAGCGTCTGGAAAGCGATAGCCACGGAAATGACCTCAACCATACTGGCAGGAAACATTCTGCCAGGATTATTTATCGAATAAGAAAGATGATTTCGGTTTCACGCGGCAAAATCGGCTTCACCGTTGCGTAGATCAACGGCAGAATATTATTGGCGAAGAACTGTACCAACACCGAACCGCGAACTCCGTCCTGTAATGCTCGAATAATTGGGAAGGTAATATCTCGTGCAGTATCACGAAAAACGAACAGTTGCTCAAGGATTGTCGCCAGCATTCCTAAAAAGAGCGCCCCAAGCACCAGACCAAGCAATGTACCGACGATCTTATCGACGAAATCGAGACTTGCGGGCATTTTTGCATAGCGAAATGTATAGAGACCGGCAGTTGTTATCAACAAAAATGCAACCAGCAAAATAATGCCGAACGCAACAATCTGCGCTATATCGAATGTTGTGCCAAAACGCTCGCGAAAGAAACGCCCGAGTGACTGGAAGTAGAGACTTGCCAGGATAATGCTGACGTAGAACGAAATGATGGCTATCACCAGCCTGATGGTTCCCTGGAAGAATCCAAGGGCAAGACCGCCGAGCACGCCAAGCAAAAATAGAACATCGATCAGATTCACTGCGCCCTCCTATCCGCTATCTGACGGCGCGTGCTGCATTATAGCATATCGGCGTGTGCTTCTTCCTGAAGGTCAGCCACACATGTTACCTGTGCGTGCGACCCAATTACTTCCACCTGCACGAATGCGAACAAGTCCTGCGTGACATGTGGAACCACCGAACGACACACCAGGAATAACACGAAGAGGCGGGGGAATTGCACCCCGCCTCCTCAGCCGAAAGCGCTTCGCCACAGACGGAAGGTTGATGCCTCACAATTTCAGGCGCCGCCTCTGTTGGGCAGAAACATCGAGACCGATAACGTACCATCCGGTCATCCATATCGCTGTTCCTGTCTCGAAGCCGTCGGAACCCCCGGCGCCTCCAGACGGTTGAGGAACAGGGAGGCTGCCAGCGCGGCGACCAGCAGCGAAAGAAGCGCATACGCTGCGTCCAGTTCAGAAGCGACGAACAATGCCAGCGCCGGTAATGCCCCGCCCTCATACCCGGCAATGATCAGACCAAACAGGTTGTTGACGGCGTGAATTCCCAGCGCATAATCGAGACTGCCGCTGCGCAGCGTGATGATTGTGACAAAGAAGCCGAAGACAAACCAGTTCAGACCCGCCAGCACAGCATTGCTTTCCGCCTCTGGATTGGCGAGGTGCGGCAGGGTGAACACTACGCCATTGATGACGCTCAACACCAATCCGTTGCGCGTCAGACGACCGGTGGCCTGCAACAGATACCCGCGAAAGAACACCTCTTCAGCGCTGGTCTGAAGAGGGATCAGCAACAGCCCTACCAGGAGCAATGGCAGATTCTGGAAGAAAGCCAGGTTCAACATATATTGTTCGGGACGGAGGAGGGCATCAACCAGGGTTGCTAACCCTGCCAGCACAAGCCAGAGCAACGCGCCGACACCGATGCGTCGCCAGTTGAGTCGCCGCTCCGGACCCATTAACGTCGCAACCGGGCGTCCATGAAGCCAGCGGGTCACCAGCATCGATCCCAACAACATCGGCGCAAATGTCACCAGCGCAAGCGCCAGACCAAAGGGCGATGCTTCATTTACGATCTGGAGTGTCACCGGGATGAGGATGATCACCGCGCCAATCATCCACATCATCAGCACCAGCAGCATTCCCAACATGTAGCGCCACCAGGCGTTTTTGCCTGTGTCGGCAAGGTCAAGAAACGGGTTTGACATCTCCATGCTTACTTTCCTGGTTCATTGTCGTGGTCAACATCGGATGAGCAATAACGAACATGCGCCGTTGCGTGCGTCCCGGCGCAGGCGGTTGTTGTTCCATCTCCTGCAGCAAAGCGTAGATTGCCTCGCGCAAACGGGTAAACTCCTCCTCGGTGGCATAGAAAATATAATCGCGCGCTGCAATGTTGGTCAGATCAGGAACACCGTGCCGGATCACATACTGCGCCAGCGCCTGCGCAACCACTGCGCCATACGTGCTCACGTGTGCGGCGAACTTTTCTATGCCGCCTGGCTTTTCAAGTTCAGCCGGATCGATCAATCCTTCAACGGATGTATAAAAGCGCTCCTCGATGCCATTGATACGCCGGGTCGCGGCTACACGGATCAGTCCTGATTCCTGCAACTTTCTGACGTGGCGGTACAGGGAGGGCCTGGGCACGTCGGTCAGCAGGTCGGCGATCTGATGGATGGACAGTTGATTGCCGTACAGCAACTGGAAGATGCGCATCCGTACCGGATGGTTGATGGCATCGAACTTTTGTTCATACATGGCATCCCCTTATTATCAATTATGATAACGATACTAATTATAATACTCGCTCCAACGGCTGTCAAGATCGCTCTACCGGAATGCAGGAAATGACAACCGGCAGCGTCTGTGGGTATAATCAGATTATCACCCTCATGTTCCCCGAACCGCAAAGGAGGCGCTATGAAACTACGCGGCTTCAACTCCGCAACGTGGGTCAGCCTGGTTCCCAATGGGCTGGGGCACGTGAAGCCGAACCATTACTGGGAGATCGTGCGCACCATCTGGGAGAACCGCGACAACCTGGGCACGGCATGGCGGATCCTGCGCGATGGCGTGTGCGATGGGTGCGCCCTCGGCACAACCGGACTGCGCGATTTTACGATGGACGGCATCCACCTCTGTACGGTGCGCCTGAACCTGCTCCGGCTCAATACCATGCCGCCGCTCGATCTGCGCCACCTCGACGATGTTTCCCGGTTGCGTTCCCTGAACAGCCGACAATTGCGCGCCCTCGGTCGGTTGCCCTATCCGATGCTGCGACGACGCGGCGACGCCGGATTCCGGCGCATCTCGTGGGACGAGGCGCTCGACCTGATCGCTGCCCGCATTCGCGCAACCGATCCGCAACGTATTGCGTTTTACCTGACGTCGCGGGGGATCACGAACGAGACCTACTACGTGGCGCAGAAGGCGGCGCGCTTCCTCGGCACGAACAATGTGGACAATGCCGCGCGATTGTGCCATGCTCCTAGCACGACGGCAATGAAGCAGACACTTGGCGTGGCAGCATCCACGTGCAGTTACCGCGACTGGATCGGAACCGATGCGCTGGTCTTTATCGGCAGCGACACGCCGAACAATCAACCGGTGACGACGAAGTATCTCTACTATGCAAAGCAGAAGGGCACGCGCATTTTCGTTATCAATCCGTACCGCGAGCCAGGGTTGGAACGCTACTGGGTGCCGAGCGTCTTTGAAAGCGCGCTGTTCGGCACCCGACTCGCCGACCGCTTCTTCCAGATTCATACCGGCGGCGACATTGCTTTCCTTAATGGAACGCTCAAACACCTGATCGAAAACGACTGGATCGACCGCGCATTCGTTGCGGCGCATACGAACGGCTTCCCGGAGACGAAGGCGCATCTGGAGACGCAATCGTGGGATATGCTGGAACACGCCAGCGGCGCAAGCCGCGAAGAGATGCGCGTGTTTGCAGAAATTCTGGCGCAGGCGAAGAGCGCCGTCTTCGTCTGGAGCATGGGGATCACCCAGCACGAGTATGGCGTCGAGAATGTCAAAGCGATCCTGAACCTGGCGCTGGCGCGCGGGTTCATCGGGCGTGAGTTCTGCGGCGTTATGCCCATCCGCGGGCACAGCGGCGTTCAGGGGGGCGGCGAGATGGGATGCACTGCCACCACCTTCCCCGGCGGTCGTCCGATCACTGTTGAGCACGCGCGCTGGTTGAGCGAGCAGTGGGGCTTCGATGTACCGGCGTGGAAAGGACTTACCTGCGGCGACATGCTGGACGCAGCGTATGCCGGGGAGATCGATGTGTTCTATGCTGCAGGCGGCAACTTTCTCGACACGATGCCCGATCCGGAGTACATCCGCACCGCACTGGAGCGTCCGGCGTTGCGGGTGCACCAGGACATCATCCTTTCTTCGCAGACGCTGGTTGATCCGGCGGATACCGTGCTTCTGCTGCCCGCTGCCACCCGCTACGAGCAGCGCGATGGCGGAACCGAGACCAGCACCGAGCGCGAAGTCATCTTCTCACCGGAGATCGTACCGCCGCCTGCGGAAGCGCGCAGCGAATGGGAAATCTTCATGCACGTGGCGGAACGGGTGGCGCCGGATCGTGCGCCTCTCATCCACTATGCGAGCGGGCAGCAGATCCGGGAAGAAATTGCGCGCATCGTGCCGGAATACGACGGCATCCAGCGGCTGCACCGCGCTGGTGACCATGTGCAGTGGGGCGGGCGCATCCTGTGTCGCAACGGCATCTTCGCCACACCCGATGGTCGCGCGGTGATGACGCCGCTCACGCCGCCAGATCTGACGTTGCCCGATGGGACATTCGTGCTCAGAACCCGTCGCGGGAAACAGTTCAACTCGCTCATCCACGGCGAACGCGATCCGCTCAACGGTGCGCGGCGCGATGATCTCCTCATCAACCCGGACGACGCGGCTGCGCTCGGCGTGCGCGAAGGCGATCCGGTACTCATCCGGTCAGAGACGGGGGAAATGCGGGCGCGAGTGAAGTACGCGCCGATGAAGCCACGCAATGTGCAGGTTCACTGGCCCGAAGGGAATGTGCTGATCGCTCCCCGTCGCCGTGATCCGAGTTCCGGCGTACCGGCGTACAAAGCGGTCGTCACACTGCACCCGATCCGCACTGCGAACCAGACCACACCCATCGTTGCCGGACCGCAGGGCGCGAGCGCCGGAGACGCGGAGTCGCACAGGGAACAGTGAAACACAGCGGCGCGGGGAAGAGCGGATGGCAACGACAGAAAGGAAGAACCCGTGTTGACGCAGCCAAACGTGCAACGACGCACTATCGTCAAAGTGCGCGATGGACGGTGGCGCCGTGAGAAGGACGCGCTGGTCGTTGAGGAACCGCTGGAGATCCGCCTGACGGTCTCCGTCGCCGATGGTCGCCAGACCATCCCGCTGACCACGATTATGCGCACGCCGGGCGAAGATTTCGAACTCGCCGCCGGGTTTCTGTTCGGCGAAGGGATTGTGCGCGAGCGGCGCGAGATTGCGACGATTCGCTACTGCAATGATGCGACGATCAGCGAGGAAGCGCGGTTCAACACCATCACTGTTGATCTTCACCCCGATGCCCACCCCGACCTGACCGGCGCTCAACGCATGTTCTACGTCTCATCTTCGTGCGGCGTCTGCGGCAAAGCGTCGCTGGAGACGCTGCTTGCGCGCGGTTGCGCCCCGCTGCCCGATGATATGCTGCGCGTCGGGCTGCCGGCGCTCACAGGCATCGACGCTGCGCTCCGACAGGCGCAGGCGCTCTTCCACAAAACCGGCGGTCTCCACGCGGCTGCGCTGTTCGACGCCGACGGCGCGCTGCTGGCGCTCCGCGAGGATATTGGACGGCACAACGCTGTGGACAAACTGATCGGCGCGCATCTGCTGGAGGGGCGTCTATCGGCGCTCACGCAGGCGATTCTGCTGGTCAGCGGACGCGCCGGGTTCGAGATCATGCAGAAAGCGCTGACGGCGCGCATACCGGTAGTGGCTGCGGTGGGCGCGCCCTCGACACTGGCGGTCACACTGGCGCAGCGTTTCAATATGACCCTGATCGGGTTCCTGCGTGGCGCGTCGCTGAATGTGTACGCCGGTGAACAGCGGATCGAATGGGTGGGGGAGTAAGCGCGCTCTTCTCCCTGAGAAGTGCAGCCTTCCCAATCACCACCTGCTTCTGGTACAATCAATTCAGACATCAGGTCCCGCGATTGCGCCTGCGATATGACAATGACAATGGAACCTCTCTTTGCTGCCCTTGCCGAAGCCGTCTTCAGCTCCCTGCTCCAGGAAAGTGGCCTGGCGGAGCGCACCCGCGCCGCCCTCGGTCTCGACCCGACGCGCCGCGCCTTCCAGACCGCGCTGGCACGGGCATACACTGTCTTCGCCCGCCACTACCCGGAATGGACGACAACCCTCTTCGATCAACCGTTTCTCACCAGTCCAACCGTCGTTCCGCTGCTGGCTGAACTGCTCACCCGCCGCGGTCAACCGGACCCGGCGCACCTGGCGCGTCTGTTCGCCGCACACCTCGGGCATCCCGACCCCGACCGCTGGGAACGGCTGGGTGATGCCACCCGCGCCGCCGCCGACTTTTTGACCTGGCTGGAGGGCGAACTGGCACGCCAGGACGCTCTGCAACCCCTCTTCGACAGCCGTGCGCTGGAGCGCATTGCCGAACACACCGGGGCCATTCGCCGGGCGCTAGAAGCGCTGGCGCACAACCGGCAAACGGCAGCCGACCTCGATCTCCTGCGGCAGGCGCTGCGCGATGGTCAGATCACGCTGGCGACCGGCAATCGCGCCGTGGCTCTCGGTAGCAGCGCCGACAGCGCGGTCATCGTTACTGGCGACGGCAATATCGTTCAGGTGCTGAATGTCCAACAGCGCACCGACCTGGAGCGCCTGCTGACCACCCGCCGTTATAACCTCCCCTCGCTGCCGGAGCACTATGTCCTGCGTGAAGCAGACCTGGAACGGCTGCGGCAGGCGCTGCTGAACAATGGCGCCGTTGCCCTGGGCATTGTCGGCGTGAAGGGCATGGGTGGCATTGGCAAGTCGGTGCTGGCTGCTGCCCTGGCCCGTGATCTTGCCGTGCAGGCCGCCTTTCCCGATGGCATCGTCTGGCTGCCCATCGGTCGCGAGCCAAACCTGCCCGCCCGCCAGGAAGAACTCTACCTCTTTCTGACCGGTCAGCGCGAGAACTTTCGCGACGCGATCCAGGGCCGCAGCTTCTTGAGCGTTGCACTGGAGGGCAAGACCTGCCTGGTGATCCTGGACGACGTCTGGGACTCCAGCCACACCGAAGCCTTTCCCGTGGTGACCGGTTCGGCGACCCGTTACCTGATCACCACCCGTAACGCCGAGGTCTTGCAGACGCTCAACGCGCCCACCGTTTCGCTGGACGTACTCAGCCCGGATCAGGCATTGAGTCTGCTGGCCGATTGGACCGGGCAACCCGTTACGAATCTGCCATCGATAGCCTGCGAGGTAGCGCGGGAGTGTGGCTACCTGCCGCTGGCGCTGGCGATGGTAGGCGCCTTCGTTCGCCAGAACCCCGAAAGCTGGGAGCGGGCGCTGCACCGCTTGCGGAACACTGACCTGGAGAAACTCCGCCGCCTCTTCCCCGGCTACGAGCACCCCACCCTGCTGGCGGCGCTGGAGGTGAGCGTGGATGCGTTGCCGAAGGACGCCTGCACCCGCTACCTGGATCTGGCCGTCTTCCCTGAAGAGGCTGCCATCCCGCTCCCCGTGCTGCACGCCTTCTGGCAACCGCTGGGGCTAGATGATGATGACGTGTTCGACCTGGCGGAGACCTTTGTGAACCGCTCGCTGGCCCGCCGCGATGAGGACGGCCACCTGCGCCTGCACGACCTGCAGCACGACTATCTGCGCGCCTGCGCGGGAGCGAACCTGCCCGTCCTGCACCGTCGCTTCCTGCTCGCCTGCGCCCGGAGTTTCCTGGGCGCCTCCGGTGAGACGCTGGAAGGGCTGCCCTGGCATCGGCTGCCATCGCAACCCAACTACCTGTGGGATCGGCTGGTCTATCATCACCTACAGGCTGGCGCCTGGGACGCCATCTATGCCCTGCTGACCGATTTCGACTTCCTGGAAGCGCGCTGCCGGGCGACGACCGTCTTCGAGCTGGAAGCCGATTACCGACTGGCGCTGAACGCCTGGCCGCAGGAAGATACCGCACGGCGCGAGGTGCTGTCCGCTTTCGAGGAGCGCCTGCGCCTGGAAGCCTCGCGCATTGCCCAGGCGCCCGAATGGTTCTTCCCCGCTCTCTACAACCATCTGCGCTGGCTAGATGCACCGGATGGTGGTCCCCTGCATCGGCTGTGCGACACTGCTGCATCCCACCGCACGAATTACCTGCGCTCCCGCCTCGACCCGCGGCCCGAACCGCCGCTCTGGCTGCGCTCCCTGGAAGGACATACGGATTGGGTGCGGGCCGTGGCGGTCAGCCCCGACGGGCGCACCATCGTCAGCGGCTCTGATGACCGCACGGTGAAGGTGTGGGAGGCGGAAAGCGGGCGCCTGCTGCGCTCCCTGGAAGGACATACGGGTTCGGTGCTGGCCGTGGCGGTCAGCCCCGACGGGCGCACCATCGTCAGCGGCTCGGATGACCGCACGGTGAAGGTGTGGGAGGCGGAAAGCGGGCGCCTGCTGCGCTCCCTGGAAGGACATACGGGTTCGGTGCTGGCCGTGGCGGTCAGCCCCGACGGGCGCACCATCGTCAGCGGCTCGGATGACCGCACGGTGAAGGTGTGGGAGGCGGAAAGCGGGCGCCTGCTGCGCTCCC
>JAGHYV010000052.1 GCA_017743475.1 Roseiflexus sp.
TCGGGTCGATAGGCGTCACGCTGAGCGGCGTCACCGGTCCGCCGGTGGTGGTGATGGTGACGGTGGCGGTCGGAATGCCGCTGTCGCCCAGGGTGTAGGCGTTGTCAGGCGGCAGATTGGTCAGTTCCTCGAAAACGCGCGCCACGACAGTGACGGGGCGATAGTGCCCGAACTCCAGCCCGGACGGTCCAACTGTCTGCCCCGGCGACGGGTTGGGAATGACCTGCGCTGCGCCGGTGTTCCCCGGCGAGCGTTCAAAGCCCGTGATCGGCGCGACATTCACCCAGTAGGGCGTCGCGCTGGCGGTCGGCACGAGGGTGAAGGTGATCAACCCGGTCGTCGGGTCGATAGGCGTCACGCTGAGCGGCGTCACCGGTCCGCCGGTGGTGGTGATGGTGACGGTGGCGGTCGGAATGCCGCTGTCGCCCAGGGTGTAGGCGTTGTCAGGCGGCAGATTGGTCAGTTCCTCGAAAACGCGCGCTACGACGGTCACCGCCTGGTAATATCCGCGATCACGGGTTTCCGTGCCGCCGCGCCCCAGCGCCTGGTTATCGAGTTGATCGACGCCGGTTCCGATGCCGTCGCTGTCATCGTTCGCCGGTTGTGTTCCGACATCCGCCAGCGTGTCGAACCACCCGGACGGCGTCGCGAAGCGCAGGGTGAAGTTCGTCTCCGCCGCGCTCGCCCCGCCCGGCAGGTTCGTGAAGGTATAGACGCCGCTGGCGTCGGTCACGGCGCTGGCGAGCACCGTCGTGTTCAGTCGTCCCGGCAGGGCGACCGTCACCGTCAGGTTGACCGTCACCCCCGGCAGCGCGCCGACGGTTTCGCCGGTATCACGCACGCCGTTGCCATTGTCGTCTTCCCACACCTGCCCGGTCACCGTGGCGCGTCCGCGCACTGCCGCGTCGCTCAACCCGCCCACGGTTGCGCCTGGCGCGACATTGAACGCTGCGGTGTCGGCATCGTCCTCCACGGCTGTTTGCAGGTCGTTGTCGCCCGCAGCAGGCGTGACGAGCAGGAAGTTGGTCGGGTCGGGGTTGATCACGCGCACCTGATACCCATTGGTGGGGAGCACGCCGGTGAAGGTATAGGCGCCGGTCGCGTCGGTGATGGTCGTCAGCACGTCGCTGCCGCCTAACCGCAGCGTGACGGTCACGCCCTGCATCCCCGGCTCGTCGTCGGCGAACAGGTCGTTGTCGGCGTCGCGGTCGAAGCGCACTGTGCCGGTCACCGTGCCGGGGCGAAAGTAGCCGAACTGGAACTCGGTCGTTGGCGACGGCGCTGTATTATCGGCGAGCAGCGGGTTGGGCGTATTGACTTCAAGCGCGCCGGTATTCCCCGGAGAGCGGGTAAACCCGGCGGGTGTCGGCACATTCAGCCAGTAGGTCGTGGTCGTCGGCGGCAGGGTGAACGTTACCACTCCGGTTGAGTCGATCCCGCTGCTGCTGAGTGGGGTGACTGTGCCGTTGGTGGTGGTGATCGTCACCGTGGCGGTGGTGATGCCCGTATCGCCCACATTATAGACGTTATCCGGCGGCAGGTTGGTGATCTCGTCAAAAATGCGGGCACGCACAGTCACCGGGCGCCAGTATCCCTGGTCATAATCGAGGGTGTTGCTGACACCGACGGTTGCGCCGGTCACCTGGATAAACGGTCCATCGCTGTCGAGCGCATCGTTACCGCCGACATCAGCAAGTGACGGAGTGTAGGTGGCATCCGGCGGAGCGAATGTCAGGGTATAGGTCACCCCCGATGTGCCGCCGGGGATGCCGGTGAACGAATAGTTCGGGTCACCAGCGCCCGTTGTTGCAGTCAACGTGTAGGTCGTTGTCAGGTTGACCGTTGCGACCGTCACGGTCAAGGTTGCGGTTGCGCCGCTCAAATCCTGATCGTTGCCGGTCTGGGTGAAACTGCCGTCGCGGTCATAGAAGACGCGCCCCTGAACGATATTGTTTCCGCGCAGACCTGCGTCCACTTCGGTGACCGTGGCGCCAGACGTGACCAAGATGACACCAGTGCGCCCATTCGCGTCAACATCGCTGGCGAGCGGATCGCCGGCTGAAGGAACGTCGGGGGTGACGAATGACCAGTTCGTCGGATCGGGACGCACAATTTCGACCACATACGTGAGCGGGGCGACGCTGCTGAAGGTGTAACTTCCATCGGCAACGGTAGTGGTTGTCATCACCAGCGTGTTATCGCTGGCGCGTCGCAGGTTGACGGTGAAATTCACCAGACCCGGTTCAGGCGATGTTTCGTCCTGATTATTGCCGTTCTGGTCGAAGAACACCCGCCCGGACAGCGACGCAGGTTGGAAAACAGCCGCATCGACGCCGGGGTTCTGGCTGCCGCGCGTAATCGTAAATGTGGGTGTGCGCCAGACGCGCCCGCTGACAAACGCGCGAACGTCGTTGACATCATCGGAGTTATTAGCGAGTGGATCGACACTGAGCCATCCGGTTGGGGTGTAGACGCTTGCCACATACGCTGGCGGCAGCAGGCTGAGATCGAACGTGGCGTAGTACGTGCCGGAGATGATGTCGGTGATGGTGTAGATGCCGCTGGCATTGGTTGTTTGCGACACGCCAACCGTCACATCGTCAGCAGTAAAGAAGATACCGTCAGGTCCGGCGCCGTAGAGTTGAACGGTCACGCTCGGAACGCCTGATTCGCTCAGGTCGAAAATGCCGTTGCCGTTGTCGTCTTCCCAGACGAAGTTGCCAATTTCAGCGCGCACAATGCCGAAGTCAGCGTCGAAATAGTCTGGATCGGTTGCGGTCAGGGTTGGCGTTGTAATAACGACGCCCTCGGTCGAGCCGCAGGGTGCGCCGGTAGTGTAGCCAAGCCCTTCGAGCGCACCGCCGGGGGCGAAGTTGGAGGCATCAAGAACGACAGTGTACGTTACTCCGAGCGGCAGCGAGTCGAAGAGGTAATATCCGTTGAGATCGGTTGTCGTCGTCAGTTCACCAGTGTTGATCAGACAGTCGCTGTTCAGATCGATGAAAACAAGGGCATTCGCCAGTCCAAGCGTCGTTTCGAGTGGATCGACAATTCCGTTACGGTTCACATCGTGCCAGACGAAATCGCCAACTGTGCCGGCGTAGAGACCGAAGTTCGAGGTCTCGTTGCGGCGATTGGTCGCATTCAGGGTAAAATCAGGCGTCTGGAGGAAATCACCCGTGCCGATAACCACAGGACCAGGATCTGTCCCATTGCGCAGACCCTGATTACCGATCTGCGGCAGCGACACCGTTTGCGTTTGCGGCGTTGCGTGTCCGAAGAGCAGGTCGGTTGACTGGTCAAACTCAGTGCTCGGAATGCGCACCCGGTAGGTCGCCGTCAGCGGCACGCTTGTGAACTCGAAGAAACCGGCGCGGTTGAAGGGATCGTTGAGGATCGAGCGCGTCGTTTCCGTCATGATGGGGGTAGATCCTGAGAGCAACTCGACCGTCACGCCGTTGATGAACGGTTCACCGGGGTCGCGCAAACCGTTCTGGTCGAGGTCGCGCCAGACGAAGCCGCTCACCGCGCCGCGCGAGAACCCGACATCCAGGCTATCGTCATTCACGCCCTGCGCCTGGTTGGGCACGTTTATGCGTGGTTGACCTGCAGAAAGGTAGGCATCAGAGTCGCGCCGATCCTCACTGTCGAAGTTTGCGTTCTGCGTTGTCAGCACATATCCGGCAGGAACGCCGCCGGTCACGCGGATGGTGTAATTGCTGACGTTTGCCGGTACATTGTCCACAAAGCGGTATGTCCCGTCCGGTCCTGTGGTCGCAGTGGCAACCAAAACGTTTGAGGGGTTGTACAAACCAAGCGTCAACCCAGAAAGCCCCGGTTCACCGGCGTCCTGAATGCCGTTGGCGTCGCGGTCGTCCCAGGCGCGCACCACAATCGTGCGGAATCCGGCGGGAGCGCCGGTGTCGATGCCGGAAGCGTCGAGCGACCGCAGCCCGACATCGCGCTGAACCGGTGCGTTATTGATCGTCACAAAAAATACCAGGGCATTATCCTGCCCTGGTGTTGTCGATCCCGGCAGCGAAATAACGGTTCCGTTGGGAAGTCCGTTGTTGGGGTTTGCCACCTCAACACGGTAGTCGCCGTTGGGTGTATTCGGAAAAATTGCCAGACCAGAAGCGTTGGTATTCACCGAGAAGAGGAGGTTGTTGTCGGTGTTGTAGACCGATACCGGCACTCCGTTCACTCCGGGTTCGCCAGAGTCATACTGTCCATTACGATTACTATCCGTATAGACGCGGATCGTCAAATCACCGACGGCGCTTGCGATCCGCGAGCCAAAGAAAGCCATTAGCGTCGAGAGTGTCAGAGCAGCGGCGGCAATTGCCGCCCAGCGGCGCATATGCAGGCGTTGAGTGCGATGGAATGAGCGGCTTGTTGCCATGCGAACCACCTTGCACTGAAGAGGAGACCGGACGACGAGACGATTCAACACATACACATGCCCGTCACGCACACATTGCCGCATACGTGGCGGGCACAGTTCACTTTGACTATACTACAGAAAACGTCGTGAGAATAGTTGCAATTTGGTAGCGAAATCGAGCAGAAGTTGTAAACAACTCTGCAGTGAAGTCATGAGAGGTTTTCAACCCATCCAGATCGTGCGAGCAGTGTTTGTGCTGACGCTGCTGGTCGCTGCGGCGCGTCTGGTGTTTCAGCCCGATCCGCACGATGCATTGCGCCGGGCGGATGCGCTCTTCGCTGCCGGGCGGTATTACGAGGCGTTTCGCGCATACCACGCGCTGGCGACGCATACGCCGGATTTCGCACTTGCACGCCTGCGTCTGGCGATGACGCTGGTGGTGCGCGGCGAGGGTCCGGCGGCAAGCCGCGAATTCGGTTGGGCGCTGAAGTTGGGGTTGAACGATGCCGCGATGATGCTGGCGCGTCTCTATCAGGGGCGTATGGCGGCGGATATGGGGTATGCCGATGAAGCGGCGCGCATGTGGGCGCAGATTCCGCCGTCGTCGGCGCTGTATGGATTGCGCCTGGCGCTGGAAGCGGAAGAACGGTTGCGACGCAACGATTATGCTGGCGCGGAAGCCAGGTATCGCGCTGCGCTCGCCGCCGGTTTGCCCGAATCGTGGCGCCGGTCGGCGTATGCCCGGATTGCCGCCCTGCGCGCAGGGTATGACCCGATCGGCACCTGGGAGGACCTGCGTCGGGCAACCGCTGCAACGCGCACTCCGCTTCTGGTCGAACAGCCGCTTACCGCGCCGCTGCGTCCGTTGCCGCACCCCGATCCGGCGCAGATCGCGGCAATCCTTGTTTCCGACGCAACGATCCGACCGCAATTGCTCGGACAGGTGTATCTGACTGCTGGATGGCTGCCGCTGGCGGAAGCGCAGTTCGCTCTGGCGCGCAACCAGGCGCTGCTGAGCCGGTCGGCAGAGGCATATGCTGCATATGCGCGCATTTCCGGTGGGGATTATACGGTTGCCATTGCGCGCCTGCGCGATCTTGTTGCAAATGCGCCGGACGATCCCCGTCCGCGCATTGTGCTGGCGCTGGCGTACCTTGCGGCACAGGATGCTTCCGCAGCGTTCGCTGAAATCCGGGAAGCGCGCCGCCTTGCGCCGGACGATCCCGATGTGCTGCTGGCGCTGGGGGAGTGGTATGCCGCACAGCGCGACTATGTGGCGGCAGCAGCAGCATACGCTGAAGCGCTGCGGCTGGCACCGCCGGAAAGACGTGGCGCGTATGCGCTGACACAGGCGCAGTATCATCTGAGAACGTCGTTGCAGGTGTGCGATCAGGGGTTGCCGGCGGCCGCCGAAGCCGTCGCCTGGCTGCCGGGAAACGCACAGGCGTGGTCGGCGCTGGCGCAGGCGCGCCTAGCGTGCGGTGATGCGTCCGGTTCACGCGATGCAGCCGCACAAGCGTCCCGCCTCGATCCCGCCAGTCCCGAAGCGGCGTATCACTATGGGCGGGCGCTGGCGGCGCTGGGAGACCGGATGGCGGCGCGTGATGCGCTGATCCGCGCCGCCGATCTTGCTCCTGCATCAGAATGGCGCGTGCGTGCCGAGGCGCAAATGGCAGTGTGGGGGTTGCCGTGATGGCTTCCGGGTGTCAACTAATTATATTTATATTCCTGCACGCTTTAGCCCGTCATTCCCCTAACCCCCTTCTCCTACAAGAGGAGAAGGGGGAGCTTGGGTGTTCTGACGCCCAAAAACAAGAGTAGGGAACGCTGTGGCTTCCCGACGTGCGGGCTATAGCGGATTATCTATAAAGACCATCAGCCCGTGTGATACCGCGACCGCCAGCCTGTGTGATACCGCGACCAACGCACGCCACACAGGCGACGCCGTCAGGATGTGACGACCTCGCCAACAACCACACGCTCAAACGTGAAGGACCCGTCAGGTGCAACGTCGACTAGAATGGTATCGCCGTCGCGGAACGCACCCTTAAGCAGGTGCAGCGCCAGCGGGTTCTGGATGCGCTGCTGGATCACCCGCTTCAACGGTCGCGCGCCGAACACCGGGTCGTACCCTTCGGCGACCAGTTTCTCCCGCGCAGCCGGGCTGAGTTCGAGCGTGATCTTGCGATCCGCCAGCAGTTTGCGCAGCCGGTTGAGCTGGATATCGACGATCTTCCCGATCTGATCACGCGACAGCGGACGGAAGACGATGATCTCGTCGATCCGGTTGAGGAACTCCGGTCGCAATTGAGCGCGCAGTTCCTCCATCACACTGGCGCGGATGATCTCCTGTGACGCACCGCGCTGCGCCAGTTCCTGGATCGTCGGGCTGGCAATATTGCTGGTCATGATGATGACAGTGTTCTTGAAGTTCACCACACGCCCATGCCCATCGGTCAGCCGACCGTCATCCAGGATCTGGAGCAGGATGTTGAACACGTCGTGATGTGCCTTTTCGATCTCATCGAAGAGCACGACCGAGTACGGCTTGCGGCGCACCGCTTCGGTCAACTGACCGCCCTCTTCATAGCCGACATACCCCGGAGGCGCGCCGATCAGCCGTGCAACAGTATGCTTCTCCATATATTCCGACATATCGATCCGGACCATCGCCTGCTCGTCGTCGAAGAGGAACTCTGCCAGCGCGCGCGCCAGCTCTGTCTTGCCGACACCGGTCGGACCCAGGAACAGGAACGATCCAAGCGGTCGGTTCGGGTCTTGCAGCCCGGCGCGCGCGCGCCGTACCGCATTCGCTACTGCCGATACTGCTTCGTCCTGTCCGACGACACGCTGGTGCAGGCGTTCCTCCATATGCACCAGTTTTTCGACCTCACCTTCGAGCAGCCGGGATACCGGAATGCCGGTCCACTTCGCGACAATCTCAGCAATGTCCTGCTCGGTCACTTCCTGCCGCAGCATCGCGCTGCCGGATGTGCGCATGTGCTCTTCGATCTCCGCCAGCTGGCGCTCCAGCGTGTTGAGCCGACCGTACTGCAACTCTGCCGCTTTGTTATAGTCGTAGACACGCTGTGCGCGTTCGATCTCGATGCGCGTCTGGTCAATTTGCTCCTTCAGTTGCTGCACCCGCGCCAGTTGCTCGCGTTCACGTTGCAGCTGGGCTTCGACGGTGCGCCGCTGCTCTTGCAGATTGGCAAGCTCCTGTTCGAGTTTTTCCAACCGCTCTTTGCTAGCTTTATCCTTCTCTTTCTTCAGCGCTTCGCGCTCGATTTCGAGTTGCATAATGCGCCGTTTCAGGTCGTCGAGCTCCTGCGGATCGCTGGTGATCTCCATCCGCAGCCGCGCTGCTGCTTCGTCGATCAGGTCGATCGCCTTGTCCGGCAGGAAGCGGTCGGAGATATAGCGATCCGACAGGACGGCCGCCGCCACGATGGCAGCATCAGTGATGCGCACACCGTGATGGGTCTCATAGCGCTCCTTGAGACCACGCAGGATCGAGATGGTATCCTCGACCGACGGCGGATCGACCATCACCGGCTGGAAGCGTCGTTCGAGCGCTGCATCCTTTTCGATATGCTTGCGATACTCATCGAGCGTGGTGGCGCCGACCATGTGCAACTCGCCGCGCGCCAGCATCGGCTTGAGCATGTTGCTGGCATCCATGGCGCCTTCAGCCGCGCCCGCGCCAACAACGGTGTGCAACTCATCAACAAACAGGATAATGTCGTCGCGCTCCTGGATTTCCTTCAGCACCGCCTTGAGTCGCTCTTCGAACTCGCCGCGATATTTCGCACCAGCGATCAACGCTCCCATGTCGAGCGCAATGATCCGTTTGTTCTTCAGCGCTTCAGGCACATCTTCGCGCACAATGCGTTGCGCCAGCCCTTCGACGATTGCCGTTTTCCCAACCCCCGGTTCGCCGATCAGCACCGGGTTGTTCTTGGTACGGCGGCTGAGAATCTGGATCACACGGCGGATCTCTTCATCACGCCCGATCACCGGGTCAAGTTTGCCGCGTCGCGCCAGTTCGGTCAGATCACGTCCATACTGTTCCAGAGCGGCGTAGGTCCCTTCCGGCGTTGGACTGGTGACCCGCTGACTGCCGCGCACTTCGCGCAGCGCCTGGAGCAGTTTTTCGCGGGTGATGCCTGCCTGGCGCAGGATGCGCTCGGCGCCGCCGCCAGCATGTTGCAGGATCGAGAGCAGCAGATGCTCGGTGCTGATGTATTCGTCGCCGAACTGCGGCATTTCGTCGGCAGCACGCACCACAACATTGCGCATACGCGGCGAATACTGGAGTTGCACGCCTGCGCCGCTAACGCGCGGGAATTTGTTGATCTCTGCGCGAACCTGCTGCACCAGTACGCCAATGGCTATGTTGAGACGTGCCAGAACCTGTGGAACAACACCGTCCGTTTGTTCGAGCAGCGCCAGCAACAGGTGCTCCGGTTCGACCTGGCTGTTGCCGTTGCGCTCCGCAGTGCTTTGTGCTGCCAGTAGCGCCTCTTCGGATTTTTGAGTCAGTCGATTTGTATTAAAGGTCATGGATGTCCCTCCTGGTCATATATGCCGTGGGGTTGATGCTCAAGTCCACGGCAAAAAGGTATATCACCGCCGAGGCGCAGCGTTCGCAGAGGAAGATGCGCTATCGCGTCCTCAAACGCAGGTGTCACTGCGCATACATCTCGTTTTTGAAGTTCTCTGCGCCCCCGGCGTCTCAGCGGTGCGCTTTTGCAGCGAAGTCATTCTTGAAACTCATCCTTGCTGCGAAGGTCGCAGCATCGCTGCAAAGGGCGCAGCATTGCTGCGCCTATACAGGCGTCCGAAGGTAGCATATCATGCTTCGGTTTCAAGCGTGTTAGTGAACTGTTGGAGCAACATATGAGCAGCGATTCGTGCGCCAGCCTGGATCACGCTGTTGCACCTGTTGGAAGCGCCGTTTGTCGTTGCGTATCGCCTGCGTTTTCGTGGTGATGCGGCAACGGCAGCGGGGGCGCGGGTCTTCGGCGATGAGTCAGGCGTCGGCGGAAAGTGTATGCCGGGCGGCAGCTACGGATCAGAAAACTGTTGACAATCAGTTCGGTAAGCGTCTAATTCCCAATTCTCAGAGGGCGATCAGAAAACCGGATTTGTGGTATCACGATGGCGACCATGCCCTTCTAATGAGGAGCAATCTGGTATGCCACGACGTGCACTTCGATCCTATCCGGTTATGCGACCGATCTGACCGATGAGCAATAGGCCGCCATCGCGCCACTCGTCGTCACTCCGTCGCCAAACGGCGGCCGCCCGACCGACATCGATCGCCACGCGATCGTCACCGCCCTGCTGGACAACCATCGCACCGGATGCCAATGGCGCATGCTTCCGAACGATGTTCCGCCGATGCGTTCGGTTCGGTACGATTTCGACCTGTGGAATCGTGATGGAACCTTCATCAAAATCAATGATACGCCGCGGAAACTGGCGCGACACGCGCTGGATTGCGACTCGGAGCCGTCCATCAGCGTCCTGGACTCCCAATCAGTCACAACGACCGAAGCAGGCGGCGAGCGCGGCGACGATGGGTGAACAAAAGGTCAATGGGCGCACACGGCAATGTTGGGTTGATACAAACGGGTTCCTGGTGCGCGTGCTCGTCCATCCGGCGGACATTGCAGCTACGGAAGGTGCAGCATAGCTTCTGGCCACGCATCATCCCGATGTCCTCAGATGCACGCGATTCGGGTGGACGAAGGGGAGCAACAAGGGTGAGATGCATCGATGCAAAAGAACACGGCGATACGCCTGAATGTCATTGAAAAACCGCCTGGACAAACGGGATGTGCCGTCATTCCAAAACGATGGGTGGTGGAACGCTCGATTACGTGGGCGGGACGTAATCGTTTGGCGAGTAAAGAATACAACCGCAATCCGGAATCAAGTGAAGCCTTTCTCTATCTTGGTTTGATCGCAATAGACATCATCAAGATTTAGTGATATACTATTTTTGTACAATCTGAAGAAAAGCAATGTGTAAGTATCGATACATTATTGAAAATCCGGAAAAATGACACTCTATGACCGGATTGACCGCTGATGCGTTCCACGCGCCGGTTCCGATCTTCCACACTGCATTTGAAGCGTATACGAAACGTCGAACCATTGATGGTCACGTCCGATAGCGCCGACGCTATGTTTCTTATGCAAACTCGCCGTTTCCGACAACGGAAGATGAACTGCTCTTTATTTTGACCTTCCTAAAACAAAATCCAACGCACGTGATGCACGGACACATCTTTCAGATGAGCCGATCGAACGTGAGCAAATGGGTGCACCTTTTGCATGCAGCGCTTAATTATGCGCTTTCACCGCACAATCTCCTGCCAGTGCGCACTGCCGACGACCTGGCGCGAAGATTGCGGGAAGAACCGCCGCATTCGACGGAAACGTCCCCCTTTTTATCCACGACGTCGTAGAACGTCCCATTTGCCGTCCAAGCGACGAAGTTGACCGGGAGTTGTATTACAGCGGCAAGAAGAAATGAAATATGCTTAAGAATGTTCCCATCGTCGATGATTTTGGCTCTCTTCACTTTCTGAGCGATACATACGGAGGAAGGGCGTATGATACATGTATCGCGGATGAAGCGAGATACACCCTTCCGAACGCGAGTATTCTCTATCAAGATGCCGGGTTTCAAGGATTTAACCTGCCTGGCGTGCAGATCGTGCAGCCAAAGAAGAAGCCGCGCAATGGAACGCTCACGCTGCAGGAAAAGGAGGAGAACTGGCGTATCTCATCCGTTCGCATCCGTATCGAACATGTTATCGGCGATATCAAGCGGTATCGGATTATTCACGACATTATCCGTTTCAGTTGTTCCGAATTTCGGGATATGGTCATGGAAACATGTTGTGGATTGCGTAACTTCCGAATTCGATTGAAACGCAAAAAGCTTCGAAAATCAAAACAAATCTTGATGAAGTCTATTGATTATACAGATTCCGCTTTTACCGCTCTGAGGGCAGGATATACGGAATCCGCATATCCCGCCCCAGGGTTGACGTTTACGGCATCTAGTCCTGCGATAGGATCCAGCAGTCCTGGAGATTGCTTCACCGCCTTCGGCCATACTGTGAGCAGCTCGCTGCGTGGTGGCTCGCAATGATACGGCCGGGCGGGTGTTTGTAGCATAGCACAACGGAGCAGCCACGTCGAGTCTGCTCAAGCCGCCACAACAACCGGCTGACCCTTCTTCCGCTTCGAAACCCCCCGACCAGGTACGCCAGGTGCTGCGCCTCAAGCAGTATTCCTGCCGCACCGGGAACACTTACGTGGACTGGATTCGACTCTCTATCCTGTTTCATCTCCAACGCTACCTTGATGACATAGACGCTTCTGGAGGCGACGCCTGCCCTGCCCGCCAGGCTGTGGAAACGTTGCCGACAGTGTTCGCAAAAGCAGTCGAGGCGCGGCAAGCCGCACCTCGACCGTCACGAAACACTGCCTTCCGGCATGCGTTTATGGTTTGCCGTTCTGGTGTTTCGTCGCATCCCCGGTCAACGCCAGGCGCACGCCGGTCTGGAGCGAACCGGTGGTTCGGATACCCTCCAGACTGACCCCCAACTGCACCAGCGTCTGCGCCACCTGCGGCTTGATGCCAGTCAGGATCACCTGCGCCCCCAGCAGCCGCACCGCCTGCGCGGCGCGCACCAGCGCATTGGCGACCTGCGTATCGACCACCTGCACCCCAGTGATGTCAACGATCGCCATGTCCGCGCGATAGGCGGCGACCCCTTCGAGCAGCGTGTCGATGATCTGCTGCGCCCGCGCGCTGTCGATGGCACCGACCAGCGGCATAATCACCGCCGTATCGCTAATGGGAATGAGTGGGGTGGAGAGTTCGCGGATGACGGCGCGCTGTGCCTCGATCACCTGCTGCTGGAGTGCGAAGCGTTCCTCCTCGGCGCGCTTCTGGTCACTGATGTCGCGCATGAAGCCAATGATCCGCAGCTCGCCGCCGGGTGTAGGTTGCGCATACATCGTTGCAAACACCGGCACAATGCTGCCATCTTTGCGCCGGATGCGCGTCTCGAGAAACGCTGCTTTCCCCTCGGCGAGGCGTGCCAGTGCAATCTGCGCTGAACGATGTTCCTCTTCAACAACATAGTCGAAGCCGTTCATCCCGATCAGTTGCTCGCCGTAGCCGGTCAACGCCTGATACGCAGCGTTGGCGTAGATGATGTTGCCCTTGAAATCAGCGACGCCGATGGCGTCAGGCGCGTTTTCGACCAGTGCCTCGAACAGGCGGAGACGTTCCTCGCGCCGGAGTTCTTCGGTGAGGTCCTCGAATATGCCGGTCATCGCCACAGGCTGCCCATCATCGTCACGGATGACGAAGGCGTTGATCCGCACCGGAATTGCGCTGCCGTCACGTCGGCGCAGGCGCGCGACGCCGCGCCAGACGCCGTGGTGCATCACGTCCTGAATATTTGCCTGCAATGCGGGCAGATCTTCCTCGAAGTGCAACATCGTCATATGTGCGCCAATCAGCGCGTCGTAGCCGATCAGTGAGCAGAATGCAGCATTCGCATAGGTGATAATGCCATCGAGGGTGATGATGCCGATGGCTTGCGGCGCCGTTTCGATGAGCGTGCGAAAACCGCGAAATTCTCCGATCTCTTGATGGTCGGACGGGGTGATACGGTCGGTGCGGGAGGTCAGTTGGGCTTCCAACTCGCTGATGCGCTGACGCAGCATGGCGTTTTCGGCTTCAATCGCGGCGATCTTCGCGTTTGTCGTGGTCATTGCGGTCTACTCCTTGTATGTCGTTGTGTGTTGCTGACCGGGTATCTCTCAGATGTCTGTTGATTGTCCACCCGTTCGAAATGATAAGAATGGTCTGTCCCACAGTGCGCTGGCGTGGCGCCGGTTCGTGCTGAGATGGCAATGACAGTGCGCTGAATAAACGATATACGCAGGGGCGTACCAGATCATTACCAGACGGGTGGAAGGGCGCCGGTTGAAGGTGAGATGCGAGTGCCTCGCGATCATCCCTACAGGATCGCCATCAGATCGTTACAGAGACGAATGAGCCTCTGGCGCTGCGGTTCGGCGAGCGGGTCGAGCGCCGGGCGCACCTGCCGCTCCAGAATCTGTCGCGCTTCGTGGGTATGCTGTGCATCAATAGCAATGCGCACGGTTTCCATAACCTGTATGAGGTTGGACGCCACTGCACCTTCGTTGATCAGCGGGCGCAGCGAGTCGTCGAGCGCCTGGCACAACTCCCACGGTCGCCACAGTCCCAGGGTGCGTTCGTTGAACCCATAGCCGGTTACCTTGTTGCCCTCCATCGTTCCTTCCAGAAGGGTTGGTCCAGTAAGGTAATCGACCGGCATACGATGGGCTGGCGCGGGCGCCAGCGGAGTGCTGACAACAACCAGGTTGAGCATCGGAACATGCAATCGGTAGGCGTCGAGAAAATAGCGCACGTTGCCACGCACGCCGAAGGCGCGCTGAATCGGTGCATAGAGCGGCGTGACATACCCTTCGTCGCGACAGTAACTGAGCGGTTCGATATGGTACTCATCAGTAAACAGCGTCTGCCCCATCGGATCCGTGATAGTCAACCCGCTGAATGGAATCTCACGGTTGCGTTCGTGACGCGCGAAGTGCCGCCACAGGCTAAGTTCCCATCCGTTGTCAAGCGACATCTGCGCCCATTGGTGACTGAAACGGTCGGCAAGTATCCCAGAGTATGCGCCGACGTACTCTGGGAACCACTGTCGGTCGAGCCATCCAATCTCGCCGTGAACCGGTTCTTCCACTCCGCGCCAGCGCAGTATTCCGCGATAGCGCAGGCTCTGGAAGTAGGAGCGGGTCTGCGGTTGTCCCATAACTGTGATTGCACCCCGGTGAACCGGACCGCCAACCGGTTGCGGCGGTTTGGTGGCGTCTACGATCAGATCGAGCGCCAGTGGATCGCCACGACTGTCGCGCCCGTACACGTCGAGTGTGTAGCTGAAGGGGACGGGTGCGCCAGCAGCGTCATAGCGCGCCCAGAAACGGCTCTTCCAGTTCGGCGAATCCCAGGCGACGCCAAGTGCGCCACGGGTGAGGGTCAGGCGCTTGCGCACCCAGCGTCGCGGCGGCAGGTCGTATGACGCGAATGTGGTATATCCGCCACTCGCCAGATCGAAGATCGCTCCCAGATGCATATCGATGCCGAGAACACTCGAAAAGCCGGAGAGTCGGGCAAAGATGACGAAGAATGCGTACCCTTTGCCAGTGCGTTCACCGCGTACGACACCGGAGGCGTAGTAGGTGTCGCTTGCCATATCCTGATACCCTTCCGCCTGCGGGAAGTGCAGTTGCGGATCGTCGGGAACCAGGCGATAGGGGTAAGAACGCCACGCTTGCATCGGTGCGATCATCGTGTCCGGTTGCTTCGCTTGTGTAGTCATCGAGGTTCTTGATCCTTTCCTACAACGGTATGCACATCGTGAAGCAGGTGTTCGGCATGAATAATACGGCGTGTGCGCGTCTCGCAACGGAGAATGAGAGAATTGGTCTCGGCGCGGTCGCGCTGGTAACGCACGCCGTGCAATAACGATCCGTCGGTGATGCCAGTGGCGACGAAGAAGACTTCGTTGGTTGCCACCATGTCTTCGCAGGTCAGCACCCGGCGTATGTCGAGACCGCTCCGCTCGACCGCCTCGCGTTCGGCGGCGCTCTGGGGTGCAAGGCGGGCAAGCATCGCGCCGCCGAGCGAACGAACCGCACAGGCGGCAATAATGCCTTCGGCAGCGCCGCCAATCCCCATTAGGAGATCGACCGGTCCGCCCGGCATTGCGGCGAGCACTGCTCCCGCAATATCGCCGTCGTCCGCCAGCATCACACGCGCGCCAGCTGCGCGAATTTCATTCACCAGATCGGTGTGGCGTGGTCGATCAAGCACAAAAACCACCAGGTCACGGATTTCTTTGCCGAGGGTGCGCGCAATCAGCGCCAGCGTCCATCCGGCGGGTGCCCCGAGACATTCTGGCACCAGCGCGTGCGCTGTTTCGCGGCTGACGACCAGTTTATCCATATACGCCGCCGGTGCAGGCGACCAGAGGGCGCCGCGCGGCGCCACGGCTGCGACCGAGATGGCGCCGGAGCGCCCCTGTACCAGGAGACGCAACCCATCGACGGGATCGACAACGACATCAACCGGCGGACCGCCGCGCCCCACCCGCCGACCGCTGACCAGACCGGATTTCGCCTTTGAGCGCGCTTCCTCGCCAATAACGATATGTCCGTCGATGTCGAGCAGATCGAGCGTAGCTGCCATCGCCTGCTCAGCTGCGTCATTTGCTTCATCACGACGCCCAAGCCCCATCCATCGCCCGGCGCTGATAGCGGCGGCTTCCGTTGCGCGGACCAGGTCGAGTCCGGTATTGCGGCTCAAGATCATCGATGTGCCTCCATTTTCTGACGTTCTACCCGTTCAACGTTCTAACGTTCAACGTCACAACCTTCAACCTTCCCCCCCAAACTCCACTGCCATCAGCAGATCGCTCGCTTCCCATGCCAGCATACCGCCGCGCAGGATGGTCACCTGACCAAGCCCGCGACTCATCAGTGCAGCTGCGGCGCGTTCACTTCGGCGCCCACTCCGGCAAACCAGGACGACAGGTCGGTCACGGCTTACCTGATCGGGATTGGTCAGCAGTTCGTAGAGTGGCAGCAACTCTGCACCTGGAATGTGTCCCTGACGGTACTCACGCGGCTCACGTACATCGATAACGCGCGGCGGGGATGCACTGCGGATCTGACGCCACAATTCACGCGGCTCGATGGTTGAACCCAGCGCCGGAGCAACGTTTGTCGGCAGGAGCGGAATGGCTTCAGCAGGCAACGGACGCTTCGGCAGGTTCTGACATTCGCGGAACACTTTCACTTCACACTCATAAATGCAGACTGCCGGATCGAGCACGCGATGGAAGAGATAGTCGATGGCATGGTCTTCGTCCAGAAAATGGTCTTCCCCCACGTACTGTGTAAAACCGGAGACGTCCATGATCTGGCGCACCGGCGGGCGCACGCGCACAAAATAGACGCCGCCGCCACGATCACGGTACTGGCGCACAATCGTCTGGAGCATTTTGATGCCGCTGATGTCGCAACGCTGGACGCTGTGCATCCGCAAAAGGAGAAATCGCTGCGATGGGTTTTTTGTCATCAACACGTTCATCTGCTCTTCAACGTGGTTGACGGCGCCGAAGTAGAGATCGCCAAGCACATCGACGACCGCCAGTTGCGGGCACACCGGCAGATGTGGCTGATACTCCCAGTGACGAAAGTTGGCATCTGGCAGCACGCTCTGGACTCGCGGCGCGCTAGTGCGCCACAGATATGCGCCGAGTGACATAAGAACGCCGCTAATGATAGCAAACTGGAGTGGAACGAGAAGGGTCGCTGCTAAGGTAATGAGCGAAATCGCCCCATCGGTGCGATCAGCGCGCCAGATGCGAGCAATTGCCCGGTAATCGACCATGCTCCAGGCGGTAATTGCTAGGGCTCCTGCCAGCACTGGGCGTGGCAAGTGCGCTATGAGCGGCGCAAGCGGGAACATTGCCAGGAGAACGAAGATACCAGAAAATGCATTGCCCAGACTGGTACGCGCACCTGCCTGAAGACTGAGTGCCGACCGGTTAAACGACCCAGAGCACGGATATCCTGAAAACAGACCGGCGCAGATGTTTGCCAGTCCCTGCCCGATAAATTCCTGATTGCTGTCAAGGCGCTGTTGCGAGTGGGTCGCTATCGCGCGAGCAATTGCCGATGCTTCCACCAACCCGATGATGGCGACCGCCAGTGCGCCATTTGCCAGTGCGCCGATCAGGTTCAGATCGAAGAGCGGCAGATTGGCGAACGGCGGGAGCGACTGCGGCAGCGCCCCTAGGGTGCGCACGCCAGCATCTTCCAGCCTCAGCATCCAGGCGACCAGAGACACGATAATTAGCGCGATGAGCAAGGTTGGCAGGCGACGCTGCACCCGTTGAAGCGCCGCAATGAGCACGATGGTTGCGACACCCAGGATGAGACTTGGCAGGTGGGTGCGTTCGATAGAGGCTGCGCTCAGAACAAACGTATCGACCAGACTTGCGCCCATTGGAAGATCGATTCGCAGGATTGGCGCAATTTGATTGGACATGATGAGAATGCCAGCGCCTGCTGTGAACCCAACGGCGACCGAGTCGGAAACGAAGTTGACCAGCAATCCCAGGCGCGCCAATCCAAAGGCAAGGCGCAGCACACCAGCGAGGACCGCCAGAACGCCGGCTATGGCAATGAATTCGGGCGTGCCAGGCGTGGCGAGCGGCAGGATGACCGACAGGGTTAAGAGTGACGCAGTATTCGTCGGACCGGTGTGCAGGTGACTCGATGAACCCCAGAGCGCGCCGATGACTGAAGCGACGATAGCGGAGTACAACCCCATTTCCGGCGGCAGTCCCGCGAGCAGCGAGAATGCCAGCGCCTGTGGCAGCAGCACAAGCCCGACGGTTATGCCTGCTACCAGGTCGGCGCGCAGAGTCTCGAGAGAATAGCCGCGCATGACCTCTACAGGACGCGCGATTGTTGCGGGAAATTTTTGCAAGGCAGCAAGCATGAGGTGCGAGAACTGAGAACCGAGAACCAAGAACTGAGAGCCAGGGTTGACTATGCGTTCCAATGAAAGTCATCAGGAGGCATTGGAATAACCTGAACGCGCCACGCGGCCTTTTTTTTGAGACGATCAAAACTCAAACGAACTCTGAACTTTTCTTTTCGCGTGGGGGCGTCCCGCCCAGCAAGCCAGATAGTATCATTATCATCAGGATTATATGTATCCTGCAAAATTCCGTTAGGAACAGCTGTAATCAGGATACTGTTCAGCTCTTTTCTTTCTTGAACAACTCTATAATTGTACTTAACGAATATGGTCGTCGTCAGATAATGATTATTATTTATTTTTATTAGTGAATCTATTTCCCCTGGAATATCAATAGATTTACCAGAACGTCTTTGCCTGACTCGCATCGAAATTTGAGACATTTGCAGAGTTGCGGTTTGTGAACCGCCCTCCTCCGCTTTTGAGTCAACAAAAAGAGCCTACCTTACCGCGTAGTCTGGATGAAATAAGTAACAGGCACACTTATAGTCGATTTTTCCGAACAGCCTTTGGTCGATTCTGTGCATACCCAGACGATCTAGAGCTTCTCTGGTTATGTCTTCGCCAATATCAGATACAAGGTCGATCTCCTTCTCGAATATCTCTCTGGCTTTGGATCGGTAGTCGTAAATTGCCTGAACTACCATCCTTAGGGTTGATTTTTCAATCTCTTCTACCTTTTCTGGGTTTTCTTTCAGATATTTCTCGTCTAAAAACATGATTATATCTCCTTACTCATTTGTTGTAGTTCCCTCCTGACATTATTTCTTGCCAGATCAACATATTTCCGGAGAATATCGATGCCTATGTACCGACGGCCGGCACGGATCGCTGCAATTGCTGTTGTACCGCTTCCAATAAAACAATCCAACACAATATCACCCGGATCGGTAAGGAGTTTGATGACTCTGGAGGGTAGTTCGACAGGAAATTTCGCTTCATGATCATCGTTTGATCGAACCGAGTGAATGTGCCATACTCCTCTCGATCCCCAATCTCGCCATTCATCAGAAGATAATCTTCTCCGGTCAAACTTAGTAACACCGGGTTTCCAGAAAAAGAAAATATATTCAAACTCGTCAACAGAGCGATAAGAAAGGCTCGCCCAGCGAGAGTTTTCCCATGCGGCATCCTTGACCCATATTCGCCGGTCGTAAGTAAAAAAACCTGCATCCAGCGCCCATTCTTCAACAAGTCCTCCCACGATCTTGACTCGTGTTTGGATGTCATATTTACCGCCGCGAATATTATTACCGTTAAGTCGCCTGTCTATTGTCTGCTCGCTGCAACCTAAAAGTTCTGCGAGTTGATAGCGATTAAAGTCAGGGTGTTGTTCAATTGCTTTCAGAATATCTTCCCTGGTAACGGGAGATCGCTTCCTGTTGACCGCCTCTGCCTGGATGCGAGGAATGTGGGGATCCTTAAACACCAGTATATCTGCAATGTTGATGACCAGGAAACCACCGGGCTTGATAATTGGGAAGTGTAAACGTATCACAGTACGAAGAAGATCTTTCCATTCATCGAAGGAAAGATGCTCTTCATACTCCTTCCCAACAAAGTATGGCGGCGACCATACACTCAAGGCAATGCTGTTTGGCTCTATTTGGGGCAAAAGTTGGCGAGCATCGCCACAGTAGATGTTGTCTGGCTCAAGGAAAGACATGTCACTATTTTCTGGATGATCTGCGCTATAGAGTTCGAGAAATGTCTGTTGTAAATGTTTGGGAAGCCGTTCGATTGCAACAGGGATAGGTGGATGGTGACGGTTCATCGAAAACCTCCAACAAAATTGCGAACTGACGTTCCAATTATACCATGGTAATCTCTGGATAGTGAGAGTATACTGCCGCTTCTGCGCTGTCGCAAAACGTATCTATCGCCCGGCACGTTCCAACGTGATGATGTGGGCGTGCTGTCCGTCACTCACCCACTCGATGTCGCCGTCCATCCGTTCGTGGTACAAGCGTGCGCCGCCAACTGCACGTTCGTGGTAGGTCTGCTGCGGCGGATGCCGGGACTGGCGCCCATCGCTGAAGATGATTGCCGTCGGATGGAGGGACTCAACGAGCGGAGTATGCGGGTCATACTGCCAGGGGTAGACCAGGAGTGAGGCGCGGCGGGTAAAGCGATGTTCGAGCATAGCGGAGGTGACATTGTGCGCGAAAACAACGCTGGTGGCGCCATAATCCAGGCGAATGAGCGCCCCTGCATCATCGCAGTCCAGCGTCTGAATCGTTACTCCGTCGATCTCCAGGCGCTGCCCGACGCGAAGTGCGCGCACTGGCGTTGCGTCCCGCGCCAGCAAGCGCCGCCAGGCGTCGCGCGTCGCATTTGGTGCGTTGGAGGGCAGCGCCAGCGCCCGATGCGCGCGGTAACGCTCCAGTGCGGCGACCTGCCCCGCTTCGCCTGGCGATGTGAGGATCACCAGCGCCAGGTCGCGCTGCCAGAACGGCATGCGACGCCCCAGTGCCGTCACCAGCGCGTCCGGGTCGCTGCCGCCGTCGATTAGCAAATATAAGCCATTTGGGGTTTGCACCAGCGCAGCGTCGCCGCGCAACGCAGGAAAGAAGACGCGGAGCCGGTCATCAGGACGCTGTATCAAGGCAAGTATCAGAAGCGCGGCAAGCATCAACCCGATGCGCGGAGCGAAACGACGCAGCAGCGATGGTTCGGCAGACGGTGCAGCCATACGACCCTCTACAGGCGCGCAGGTCGCAGGTTGCCTGCCAATAACAATTATATCCGTGCAACATTACTCCGACAATAACGTACATACAGGGTGTACAGCGCCGATCTGCTGTGCTAGAATGGGCTGGCGATACGTCCGCTCTCTGCTGGACAGCAGCATCGCGCCTACTCAGGAAAACGTACAAGTTCAAGGGAGGTTGAAGACATGTCGATCTTCGTTCGCATCCGAGACATTCTGAGCGCCAACATCAATGCCCTGCTCGACAATGCGGAGGACCCGGAGAAAATGGCGAATGAGCATCTGCGCCAGCTGGCCAACCAAGAATACGAGGTGAAAACCAGTGTTGCAGCGGCAATGGCAGACCTAGCGCGGCTCAACCGGATGGAGGCGCAGTATCTGGCAGAGGCGGAAAGTTGGGATCGCAAGGCAGAAGCAGCGCTGCGCGCCGGTGATGAAGCGCTGGCGAGGGCCGCACTAGCGCGTAAAGTGCAGGCTAACAAACTCTACGAGCAGTACCGCGACCAGTCGGATGCACAGGAGAAGCAGGTCGAACAACTGGAGCAGGCGCTCGTGCAGTTGCAGACACGTATCGCCGAAGTGCAGGCTAAGCGCGACCTGATCATTGCAAAGAAGAACCGCGCACAGACCCACGAAGCCATTCAGCGCACTGTGCGTCAGGCGACCCGTATCTCGGCAATGGATAAACTGGATCAACTGGAAAGCCGTGTTGATGAGCGCCTCGATAGGGCTGAGGCAATGACGAAGCTCGAAGGGGACACGCTAGAGAACAAGTTCCGCAATCTGGAACGCGACACTGCCGTGGACGCGGAATTTGAGGAATTGAAGCGACGGCTGGGTCAGGGTTGAACATTTTCTGATCCCAAAGCGATCGGGGGTAAACGTGGATCATTGCCACGTTTCCGCCCCCGATTTTTACAGGTCTCCGCGCATTCTCCTGCTGACGGTGAGCGACTACGCCTGCATTTCCGCCACTGGCAGGTACAACCGGGTCACATACTCCTTAACCATACGGCGGGTGCTGAACACTGGTGCAATGGTGGCAATGGACTCTTTGCTGATCGCTAGCCAGCGGTGTGGAATCCCGTCGGGACCACGGTCGTAGTAGGTCGGGATCACTTCCTGCTCCAAGATACGGTACAGATGCTGTGCATCGTTCCAGTCCTGTTCGTCCTGATTGCTGTACTCGCGTGCTTCGCCGACAGCCCAGCCGTTGGACCCGTTATACGCCTCGGGCCACCAGCCATCGAGAACGCTGATATTGACAACGCCGTTCAATGCCGCTTTCTGACCACTGGTGCCACTCGCTTCGTATGGACGACGCGGCGTATTGAGCCAGGCATCAACCCCCTGCACCAGTGCACGCGCCAGTGCCATATCGTACTCCTCGAGGAACAGGATCCGCCCAAGGAAGCCCGGTTGTTGCGACATCTGGTAAACCTGCTGGATGAACAGTTTTCCGGGATCGTCAGCCGGATGGGCTTTACCGGCAAAAATGATCTGCACTGGACGGTCGCGGCAGTTGAGCAGCGCTTTGAGTCGTTCCGGCTCACGGAATAGTAACGTTGCACGCTTGTACGTGGCAAACCGGCGTGCAAAGCCGATCGTGAAAATCTCTGGATCGAGTACGGGCCAGACCTGCGGCGGCGATCCCAGGCGCAAATGCCGCTGGCGGATGCGTTCGCGGGCAATTGCAATGAGATCGTTTTTGAGTGCCTGACGCACTTCCCACAACCGCTCATCAGGAATGTCTCGCACCTTCGCCCAGAGCGCGACATTGTCGAGGTCCTCTTCCCAATCGGGACCAAGCACTTCGTCATATAGACGACGCATTGCTGGCGCCAGCCAGGTACTGCTATGAATACCGTTTGTCACCGACGTGATCGGTACCTCGTCCCGCGACACGTTTGGATAGAGCCAGTGCCACATGCCACGCGCCACATGACCGTGCAGTTTGCTTACGCCGTTGTGCACGTGCGACCCCCTCAGCGCCAGCACTGTCATTGCGAAGGTCGGTCCCCAGCTTTGCTGCTGCAGCGCCAGTTCAAAGAACTGTTCGCGAGTCAATCCGAGATGGGGCCAGAAATGGTTGAAGTACTTCTCCATCAGGTGGAGCGGGAAAGCGTCGTTGCCAGCAGGAACCGGTGTGTGTGTGGTAAAGACCGATTGCGCACGCACCTCGCGCCATGCCTCATCGAACGGCATGCCTTGAGCAACTTTCTCACGCACCAGTTCAAGCACCAGGAACGCAGAATGTCCTTCGTTCATATGCCAGACTGTCGGACGAATGCCGAGTTGGCGCAGCGCCCGCACACCGCCGATGCCCAGCACAATCTCCTGCGCAATCCGCATTTCCTGGTCGCCACCATACAATCGTGCCGACAACTCGCGATCCTGCGGACTGTTTGGATGAATGTCCGTGTCCATCAGAAACAACGGCACCCGCCCAACCTGAATGTGGTAGACCTTAGCGTAGATAGTGCGACCCGGCAGATCGACTTCGACGACCACCTCGCGACCATCAGCGGTCAGCGCCTGTGTGGCAGCAATGTCGGCGAAATTCAACTTGGAATAGATCGCCTCCTGCCAGCCGCTTTGATCGAGGCGCTGCCGGAAGTATCCTTGCGGGTAGATAAATCCGACGGCAACGAACGGTAACCCTAGGTCGCTTGCTTCTTTTACGTGGTCGCCCGCCAGAATGCCAAGACCGCCCGAATAGATTGGCAACGACTCGTGCAGACCGAATTCTGCCGAGAAGTAGGCAATCATCACCTCGTTGGCGTTGCCAAACGTGCGTCGATACCAGGTATCTTCGGCAGCCATATACCGGTCGAATGCTGCCATAACCCGATCGTATTCAGCCAGATATTCCGGATTAGCTGCCGCTTCCTCCAGTTTACGCTGCCGCACGTCGCGCAAAAAGTCGACCGGGTTGTGGTAGTCCTCTTCCCACAGGTCAGCGTCGATATGGCGGTAGAGATCCTGGGCTTCTGGATGCCAGGTCCACCACAGGTTGTACGCCAGATCGCGGAGACGGGCGATCCGCTCAGGAATCGGTGTAAAAAGTAAATCGGCGCTTCTGATGTTCAAGGACGCCTCCTCTACTTCAGCCATCGCCGGTGACCGTCATTGTCATGGAGATGGATAAGGGTACAGGCGGAGAGTAGCGCAACAGCGCGCTATGCGTACTATACACATTTCTTTTCGGAGATGCAAATCGATGCTGGAACTAGATTATAACGCTTTTTGCGCAGGAATGCAGCGTATATTGGAGGCTCGCAATCCTCATCCCTCTGCCCCCTTCCTTCAGGGCAGGTTTTTGGGGCTCCATGACCGGTTTTCTGTGTTCCGCCACGTCTGTGCTGTACCCCTCATACTCTGTCCTCTTTTTTAGGCGAGTGGTGTTTGCCGCATCCTGACGCCCTGTTTCCCTCACCTCCTGTCTCCTTATAAAATGCTTGGAAGAGATGAGCGGTTGTCTGCATTTCCGATCGCTTTTGCCCCCTCACCCCCATCTTCCTTCTCCTATCAAGAGGCGAAGGGGGAGTCTGGGCGTCCTGAAGACTAAAACGAAAGTAAGGAATGCAGTGGCTTCCCAAAAACCCAAATCCTGTAAACTGCCCCCGCCCTGGTACGCCGGAGCGGGGGAATTGGGCTTCCTGATGCTCCACAGAGGGGGGTAAACCTGTATCTGTGAGTAGTCCCCTTCTCCCCACGTAGGAGAAGGGGGATTGTCCATTCCAGAGTCTCAACATGCTACTCCAATACTCAGGCAATTGTGCGCGCCATATGCCGCTGCGCGGCATAGTAGACTGCAATGAAATTGTAGATCATATGGAACAGGTAGGTAAACGGCAGCAGCGTGAAGAGCGCCATGCCCAGCAGTGCGTGGACGTAGACGACGCCGGGAAACAGGTGCAGACGAGCGAACAGTTCTGTCCAGATGATGCAGAAAATAATGGTGCGCACCAGCAGTCGATCCCATGGAAGGCGTCCCGGTGTGCGGATGCCGCGTGAGGCGTGGTCGATGTCAGCCACGACTGCACCGCTCCGCTTTCGCAGCAATGTAATCATCAGGTGCACATTGCCGATCACCGCAAAGCCGACGGCGATCCAGGTAATACCTACGAAATATGGTGCAAAATCGCCAAAGAGAAAGTGCGATTGCAGCGATTCACCATTGCCGAAGATAAGCGCCAGAATATTTGCTGGCGTGTAGTTGAAACTCTCCTCTACGTGGAGCGCCACATCTGGCACCGATCGTCCAAACAGGATGTGCGCAAATACGATGAATGCAGAGATGGTATAACCGATCACCTCGGTAGTGATGGCGACGTGGTAGTAGAGATACCCGCGCCCCCATGTCGGGTTGGAGCGCCTAATGACGGTAAGGTCCAAGCAGCACAGCGTGGAGCGCCTTGAAAAACCCCAGGCGGCGCGGCGCACGCTCGAAAGTCGGCGTCACGCCGCGAAAACGACGTCGTGTGACCAGCGCCAGCGCAAAGCGTCCCAGGCGCACTCCAACTCCAATCAGAAAGATAGCCAGTGCAACTGGCGCAACGATATTAAGCACATCGATAATCATCATGGCACACCTCCCTCTGTTTCACATGAAGCGCTACTGACCTGCCACTGCACGCGCATGCATCGTCGGCATCAACGGCATTGTCATCTCACGGAGCGCACGCAAATGATCATACACATGAGGATGGGTCTTGCTGAAACGCTTGACAATATCATCGCGCTCCAGCCAGTCGAGCAGTGCTGGAAACTCCGGCGATTGCATCAGCGCTGCCATCCGCCCTTCAATGCTGTGCGCCAGGAAGAAGTCGTGATCGCGGTTCCGCAGTTCTGCCGGAACATACATGCGATCCAGTTCGCCGCGCTTCGCCAGCGCCAGTTCCATCGCTTCATAGACGACCTCGAACAGCACCAGCGCCATCCGCTCACCAGGTTGCGCCAGTCCATAGGTCTGGCAGGTGTCTTCCAGCGAGAGGGTGCAGACAACGCAGGGCGATGTGACATACTCCGCGCCGGTTGCACGGATCTGATTGGCTTTCAGTACCGAAATCTTGCGTCGCAGGTCAGTATTTTCGGGCAGGCGCATACCGCCAGCGCCGCCATTGCAGCAGTAGTTGTGCTCGCGGTTGGGGGTCATTTCGATGAAATTGTCGGTCACAAGGTACAACAGGTCACGGAACACATCTCCCAGCCCAGAGAGGCGGGTAGCGTAACATGGGTCGTGCAGTGTGACCTTCAGGTCAGTTTTTTCAACTGGCAGACGTCCTTCCCGGATCAGGTCGAGCATAAGTGTATCGACGCTCACAACCGGGTAGCGGAAGGGGCGTCCCAACGTTTCCGACGCCTCGGCGTAGAGGGTGCGCACGTCGCAGCCGCACTCCACCAGCAGGATTTTCTTGACGCCGAGCCGATCCGCCTCCCGCTCCCACTCCTCCAGCATCCGCTTCGAGAGGTTGTGGTGGACCGCAATATGATCAACCTCGGTGCCGGTATCGACAACAGAGGGTGAGATGGTGTAACTGACCCCGGCGGCATTGAGGATTTTGACCAGTTTGATGCCGTAATCGGGAATTCTGGTGTTGCCAGCTGCCGGACAGACGAAGAGCATCTCGGCGCCATACACATCGACCGGCGCTTCGATTCCTTCGCTAAGCAGGAAAAGCCCAACTCGCCCGATAACCTGCGGGATGGTCAAGCCGAAACTGTGACGGTAGCGCTCAGTGTTTTCGACGATTGATTTGATGGTCGGATTGGCGTTGCTCAACCCGGAGTCAGAGTAGGCTGCACGGGCGAGACGCACAATGCGACGTGTGCTGATACCCGCCGGGCAGGAGAGTGTGCAGCGCCCACACGCTGTGCAAGCCCAGAAGTAGCGCATGTTCTCCTTCAGGTCGTCCACCATTGGTGTAGGAACCAATCCGAGCACTCCGCCAATCTGCCCTTCGATCGTCATGTAGCGCTGGTAAATCTGGCGTATGAAACCGGTTTTGTGGGTTGGATGCAGTTTTTCGTCGCCAGTGACCAGATACCACGCACAGGCTTCACCGCACATCTTACAGTCCATACAGGCTTCGAGATTGACCACGTCCTCGGCAGTAATGTTCTTGCGCAACGAGTCGACAAAGGCGCGCATTTCCGCTTCCATACGAATGACCTCCTTCCCATACTGGTGATCGATGTACCAGGAATGCGGATCAAAAAAAGATACAATGTCTCATTTATGTGCCAGCGGCACGATCTGGCACACCAGCGACGCTTTCGCGCCGGTGACGAGCGACGGATTGCAATCACAGTGCAGAGTAACCGCTCCGCGGTGCCTCGACCGAATCCGACTTCAGCCGTTGTTCGTACAGAAGCGCATATGTTGAGCGGAGTGTCGCGTGATGACGGGTGTCCGGCTTCTGGCTCGTTCCCTCACACCTATCTGCGGTGTGTCGTCCTGGCCAGGGTGTGGTCGTCGGAAATAATCACACTATCGCAGCGGAGCATTGCTGCTATCTCTTCATCATTGATAGAGGTTTCGTTTCACGTCGATATTTCGGTCTGTGCAGAGAAGGGGTGGTTGTATCGCTGTGGTTGAGAGTGTAGCAGATGTTCTTCATATGATGTGTGGAAAGACTGCCACAGAAAATTGTGGTTTGATCGAGTTTATACTTTTTGAGCATCCCGATTATTGCCGGAGACGTCTGCGTCGCAGGTAGCGGATCGAGCGACGCGGGCGATACCCGAGGGCGCGCAGACGGGCGGCGATGGTTTGCGGTGAGGGGAGATCGCTGTCGGAGTATCCTTTCTGTTCAATCAGTGCGCGACGGACCTCTTCCACACTCATGCAGGGTGCGCGAGCATCGTTGCGGCATTCAGGATGGGCGCTGCGCCAGGTTTCGATGAGGTCGCGGAGATCGTGGAGCAGATTGGGCAGGCGCGCCTCGACCGGTTTGCGTCCGCGAAGGCGCGTTCCGTCGAGACAGATTACCCCGCGCTCAAGTTCGCGCATGCCTTTGCGAATGGTGGCGCGGTTCCAGCCGAGTTCGCGTTCGGCAAGGCGCTGCCCGCCAGGACCTAGCATTTTGACCGTGCGCGCCATAAACATCCGGCGCTCGCTGCCTTTCAGCGATTGGGCGGTTGCAATCAACTCCGCCTTGAGTTTGTCATCGAGTTCCATCGTAGGAGTTAGGGGTTTGATCGCTTGCCTTCTCCTTTACCCTGCTCCTCGCTGCCTTGCCACCTTCAACCCTCAACATTCCCAACGTTCAACCTTCAACCCTCAACTCTCCCCCAGTTCCGCTACGGCGCTGAGTGCAGTTGTGCCATCGGGTCCCTGCGCTTCCAGTTCAACGCGGTCTCCGTTGGGGCGGGCGATCAACCGGAATGGCGCCAGGTCGAACAGTGGTGCCTGGCTGCGAAAACTAAAGCCAACAATCGGGCGATCAGTGTTGTGGCGCACCAGTTCCATAAGCATAACAGCGGTCAACGGTCCGTGGACCACCAACCCTGGATACCCTTCTTCATGCCGGGCGTAGGGTCGGTCGTAATGGATGCGATGGGCATTGAACGTCAGCGCCGAGAAGCGGAAGAGAAGGCGCGTATCCGGCATAACGGTACGGACCCATGCGCCCTCCGGCGGCGGCGGCAGGTCAATCGGCACTGGCGCGGGCACGGCGGCGCCCGGCTCGCGATACACAATGTCCTGCTCCTCTTCGATGCAGAGCGTGCCTTCCTGGTAAATGCCGTAGCCGACTGTCACGAATGCGAGTGGTCCGCTGCGCCCCGATTTCAGAGTGACATTGCGGATAACCCCCTCGCGTCGGGCAGGTTGCCCAATGATAAGCGGATGGTGGAAGCGGATGCGAGCGCCAGCAAACATGCGACGTGGGTAAGGGATAGGGGGGATGAACCCGCCACGCTGCGGATGCCCGTCTACGCCGAGTTGTGATTGCGGCGCACGTGGTAGGAAGTAGAACCAGTGCCAGAGTGGTGGCAGCGCTGAGCCTTTTACCGGCAATGGCGGGGGTGGTTCGAGCATCGCTGCCGCAGATGCCGCCTGTGCCGGGCTAATGTCATCTTCAACCTGCTCCGTCCGACCGATCCATGCAGTAAAGTCTTCTGAGGTCATATTCCCTCCTTCACCCCTTATATGGGTCTTTGAATAAGTAATCCACCCTAGCCCGCGCAAGCGGGCTTCGCCTCGGATAGCCGAGAGCTTATGGTCGTTGAAAAAATAATCCGCCGTAGCCCGCGCAGGCGGGCTTTGCCCTATGTAGCTGAGGGCTTTAGCCCTGCGGCTAGTTCGGCGTAGCGGATTAAGTGCTCAATCTCCATTGGCCCGACGGCAAAAGGCGCATACCGGATTAAGTGCTCAATCTCAATCATATACCTCGTCTCTGCGATGCGCCATACCGGTGACTGCAACGCGGGTAGAGCGATGCCGGTTCTCGTCGTGCAGCATAACACGCCATGAGTCTCGTATCCCACGGTCGCCGTCATGCATGAAAGCGAAGATAGCCCCAGTATAACAATATTGTATAGAAGCGTTGCAAGATATGATTAACAACCCTAAACCTCAGGTTATCCGTCTTTTACCAATATGGTACACTATTCCACGTATCTTGCTTTTGTGATTCCGCAACTATAGCACTGCACGCCTATTGAACGCACAATTGAGCATTGTACGCTGCTTGACCGTGCATGCTACTCACGTAAATGTGTGTAGCCCAGAGATTTGTAGCCCAGAGATTCGGACGCCTGTTTGTGCGTACAGTGGAGCGCAGTGCGATGTGTGTCCATCAAAGGCAGGCATCACGTACTGGCGAATGCCACATCTACGGGAGGCAAAATAATGACAAAAAGGACACGTTCAGCAAGTGCGGCGAGTCAAACGATAGCTGAGACAGAGCAAACGGGAGGATCAGGTGAGACGACCTCACCACTGGCGCCAGATTCGACCAGTGTGGGTAGTGGTGACCAGGAGGCATCTGCTACTCCGGTTGCATTTTCGACGGTTGACACATTCGCGGCAGAGGCGCCATTTGCAGAACGATCATCGGAGAATCCTGATCGCATGCCGCTGAGCGGCATTCGGGTTATCGACGTGGGCAACTTTCTTGCCGGTCCGTATGCGGCGTCGATCCTGGGGGAGTTCGGCGCGGAGGTGCTGAAAGTCGAACATCCGATTGGCGGCGACCCGATGCGGCGTTTCGGCACCCCCACCACCCGTCACGACGCAACGCTCGCCTGGTTGAGCGAGGCGCGTAACCGCAAGTCGGTGACCATCGATCTGCGTCAGCGGGAAGGGGTCGAACTGTTCCTCAAACTGGTGGCGAAGTCGGACGTGCTGATCGAAAACTTTCGCCCCGGTACGATGGAGGAGTGGGGGCTAGGATGGGATGTACTGCGCGAAGCCAATCCGAGTCTGGTGATGCTGCGTGTATCGGGGTATGGGCAGACCGGTCCATACCGTCGGCGATCCGGTTTTGCGCATATCGCGCACGCATTTGGCGGTTTGTCGTACCTATCCGGTTTCCCCGGCGAGACGCCGGTGCTGCCCGGCACCGCGCCACTCGGCGACTATATTGCAAGTCTGTTCGGGGCGATTGGCATTCTGCTGGCGTTGCGCCACAGGGAGAAAACCGGGCGCGGGCAGATGATCGATGTGGGCATTTACGAGGCAGTATTTCGTCTGCTCGACGAAATCGCTCCTGCTTACGGGTTGTTCGGCAAGATTCGTGAACGAGAAGGTGCCGGGAGTTTTATCGCTGTGCCACACGGGCATTTCCGTACGAAAGACGATAAGTGGGTGGCGATTGCCTGCACGACCGACAAGATGTTCGAGCGTCTGGCAGAAGCAATGGAACGTCCTGAACTCGCCTCTCCTGAACTGTACGGCGATCAGCGTAAGCGTCTGGCAGCCCGCGATACGGTCAACCAGATTACAATCGAGTGGGTCGGCTCGTTGACGCGCGATGAAGTGATGCGGCGCTGCCTCGAAAAGGAGGTGCCCGTCGGTCCGCTGAACAGCATTGCCGATATTTTTGAAGATGAGCACTTTCGTGCTCGTGGCAACCTTGTCTGCGTCGAAGCGGAAGGGGTCGGCGAAGTGGTGGTACCGAACGTTGTGCCGACCCTCTCTGAAACGCCGGGACGGATCACCAATCTGGGACCGCCACTGGGTAATGCTACGTATGAGGTACTCCGCGAACTGTTGAATATTTCTGCCGATGAGATCAAGCGCCTGCGCAGTCGCAAGATTATCTGATGCGCCGTAGAGCGACTATAGTAATAAGGTGAACTGGTATGGATGGACACGAAAGCAACCTGCCGCTGGCAGGCATTCGCGTGATCGACGCAGCGACAGTAATCGCTGCACCCTTCTGTGCCACGCTGCTTGGCGAGTTTGGCGCCGATGTGTTGAAGGTCGAGCATCCGCTTGGTGGTGATGCGCTGCGTCGTTTCGGCACTCCTACCTTCCGCGACGGCGATACGCTAACATGGCTCAGTGAGGCGCGCAATAAGCGCTCGGTGACCCTTAATCTTCAGCACCCTGATGGTGCGCGGATTTTTAAGGAACTGATTGCAAAGACCGATGTGCTGTGCGAGAACTTTCGCCCCGGTACCCTGGAAAAGTGGGGGTTGGGATGGGATGTTCTGAGTCAGATTAATCCGCGGCTGATCATGCTGCGGGTGACCGGCTATGGTCAGACCGGACCGTACAAGGATCGACCGGGATTCGCCCGCATCGCTCACGCTGTGGGCGGCATCTCGTATCTGGCGGGCATGCCGAAGGGAACGCCGGTGACGCCGGGTTCGACGACGTTGGCCGACTATATGACCGGGCTGTATGGATGTATCGGCGTGCTGATCGCGTTGCACTACCGCGAGAAGACTGGACGCGGGCAGTACATCGATGCAGCGCTCTACGAATCGGTATTCCGTTGCAGCGACGAACTGGTGCCGGCGTATGGCATGTACAAAAAAGTGCGCGAACGGCACGGTCCGCACCACAACGACTTTGCCTGCCCGCATGGGCATTTTCAGACCAAAGATGGCAAGTGGGTCGCCATCTCGTGCGCGACCGACAAACTCTTTGCGCGTCTGGCGAAGGCGATGGGCCGCCCCGAACTGGCGTCATCGAGCATTTACGGCGATCAGAAGGTGCGTCTCCAGCACGCGAATGATGTGAACGAAATCGTGCGCGACTGGTGCAGTTCGTTGACCCGCGCCGAAGTGCTGGAGCGTTGCTATGCAACGGCGACCCCGGCTGCGCCGCTCAACGATATTGCCGACATTTTCGGCGATCGTCAGTTCCATGCACGCCGCAATCTGGTCGCCATCGACGTTGACAATACCGGCGAAACGATCATTGTGCCGAACATTGTGCCCAAACTGTCGGAAACGCCTGGACGGATCAAGAGCCTGGGTCCTCGACTTGGCGAACATACCGAGGAGGTGCTCAAAGATTTGCTCGGTATGAGCGATGCAGAGATCAGCGAACTGCGTGCCAGACGGGTGATCTGACCGACCGGCGTGGGGTTGCGCGTTACAGGTTGCGCGTTGCACGTTGAACGTTGAACATGGTAAGGTTCCCTGACCCGGCTCCTGGTTCTCAGTTCCCAGTTCTTAGTTCTCGGTTCTTAGTTCTTAGTTCTTGGTTCTTAGTTCTCAGTTCTCAGTTTTCGGTTCTCGGCTTGGAGAAACGTACAATGAACGGTATTCTCAGCGGAATGCGCGTTGTCGAGGGGTCGGCGTTCGTGGCGGCGCCGCTCGGCGGCATGACCCTGGCGCAACTCGGCGCCGATGTCATTCGCTTCGATCCTATTGGCGGCGGACTCGACTACAAGCGCTGGCCCGTGACGCTGGACGGCAGGCATAGCCTGTTCTGGGCTGGTCTCAACAAGGGGAAACGATCAATTGCCGTCGATATTCGTCATCCACGCGGGCAGGAGATACTGACGCAACTGATCTGCGCGCCCGGCGACAATGCAGGGCTGTTCATTACGAACTTCCCGGCGCGCGGCTGGCTCAGTTACGATGCACTGAAGGCACATCGCGCCGACCTGATCATGGTCAATCTGCTGGGGCGACGGGACGGCGGCTCAGAAGTTGATTACACCGTCAACCCGCAGTTGGGACTCCCGTTCATGACCGGTCCATTCTCATCACCCGAAGTGGTCAACCACGTGCTGCCGGCGTGGGACATTGTCGCCGGGCAGATGATTGCGGTTGGTTTGCTGGCGGCGGAACGCCATCGGCGGCTCACCGGCGAAGGGCAGCTGGTCAAACTGGCGCTGAAAGATGTCGGACTGGCGATGATCGGCAATCTCGGCATGATCGCCGAAGTGATGATCAACGATACCGACCGCCCCAAACAGGGGAACTACCTGTATGGCGCATTTGGGCGCGATTTCGAGACCCTCGACGGGAAACGGGTGATGGTCGTGGGGTTGACCGACCTGCAATGGAAGGCGCTGGGCAAGGCGACGGGGCTGACCGATGCGTTCAAGGCGCTTGGTGAGCGTCTGGGTCTCAACATGGACGACGAAGGGGACCGCTTTCGTGCGCGACGTGAGATCGCCGCGCTGCTGGAACCATGGTTCCATGCGCGCACGTTTGCCGAAGTTCAGCGTATCTTTGAGCAGCACCGCGTAACATGGGGACCGTACCGCACCGTGCGCGAAGCCATCGCCCATGACCCTGATTGTTCGACGGACAACCCGATGTTCGCTCTGGTGGATCAACCTGGGATTGGCACATACCTGATGCCCGGATCGCCGCTCGATTTCAGCAATGTGCCGCGGCTGCCGCCGCAACCGGCGCCTCGCCTCGGCGAGCACACCGATGAAATCCTGCTGGAGGTGATCGGCTTGAGCGAAGGTGAAGTCGGGAAACTGCACGATGAAGGGATTGTCGCCGGACCTGAAGAAGTATAAGGAGGACCTATGAAACTCCCTATTCACTTTTACAAGCCGCTGGCAGTTGGCGCTCCGCAACCGATCCGTGAACTGCCGGTGCGTCCTGAGCGCGTGATCCATTTCTTCCCGCCGCATATCGAAAAAATTCGCGCCCGCATCCCTGAGTTGGCAAAACAGGTTGATGTTCTGTGCGGCAACCTGGAAGACGCCATTCCGATGGATGCCAAAGAAGCGGCGCGCGCCGGTTTCATCGAGGTCGCCCGCACCACCGATTTTGGCGATACTGCACTGTGGGTGCGGGTCAACGCCCTCAACAGCCCCTGGGTGCTCGATGACATTGCCGAGATCGTCGCTGCTGTCGGCAACAAGCTCGATGTCATGATGATCCCCAAGGTGGAAGGACCATGGGACATCCACTTTGTCGATCAGTATCTGGCGCTGCTCGAGGCGAAGCACAAGATTCAGAAGCCGATCCTGATCCACGCCCTGCTGGAGACTGCCCAGGGTATGATGAACCTGGAGGCAATTGCCGGCGCCAGTCCGCGCATGCACGGGTTCAGCCTGGGACCGGCGGACCTGGCGGCGTCGCGCGGGATGAAGACTACCCGCGTCGGTGGCGGGCACCCGTTCTACGGCGTGCTTGCCGACCCGCAGGAAGGTCAGGAGCATCGCCCCTTCTACCAGCAAGACCTGTGGCACTACACGATTGCGCGCATGGTGGATGTCGCCGTGGCGCACGGGTTGCGCGCCTTCTACGGTCCGTTCGGCGATCTGAAGGATGAAGCGGCGTGTGAAGCGCAGTTCCGCAATGCGTTCCTGCTGGGATGCACCGGCGCGTGGTCGCTGGCGCCGAACCAGATTCCGATTGCCAAGCGCGTCTTCAGCCCCGATGTCAACGAAGTATTGTTCGCCAAACGCATTCTCGACGCTATGCCCGACGGCTCCGGCGTCGCCATGATCGACGGGAAGATGCAGGACGACGCGACTTGGAAGCAGGCAAAGGTAATCGTCGATCTGGCGCGCATGATCGCGAAGAAGGACCCCGACCTGGCGCAGGCGTATGGTTTCTGAACGCGGGAGGAGGGCATGAGTGTCAAAACGAATCCCGGCAATTTCTTCGAGGATTTTCGTTTGGGGCAGGAAATCGTGCATGCCACGCCGCGCACGGTCACCGAGGGTGATGTGGCGCTGTACACATCGCTTTATGGCACACGCTTCGCGCTGAACTCGTCGACTCCTTTCGCGCAAACGCTGGGGCTGGAGCGCGCGCCGCTCGACAGTCTGCTCGTGTTCCATATTGTCTTCGGCAAAACGGTGCCCGATATTTCACTCAACGCGATTGCCAACCTCGGCTATGCGGGCGGGTGTTTCGGGGCGATTGTCTATCCCGGCGACACCCTTTCAACAACCTCGACCATCATCGGGTTGCGGCAGAACAAAGACGGCAAGACCGGCGTCGTCTATGTTCATTCGGTTGGCGTCAACCAGCGCAACGAGATGGTGCTTGAGTACACCCGCTGGGTTATGGTGCGCAAACGAGACCCGAACGCACCGGCGCCGGAGACGGTTGTACCGACACTCCCCGAATCGGTCGCAGTCGAGGACCTGGTTGTGCCCTACCGGGTACAGCCGGGCGCATACGACCTGGCGCGCGCGGGAAGCCCCTATCTCTGGGACGATTATGAGGTGGGTGAGAAGATCGACCATGTTGATGGTGTGACAATCGAAGAAGCCGAGCACATGCAGGCGACGCGCCTGTACCAGAACACGGCGCGGGTGCATTTCAACCTGCATGTTGAGAAGGAAGGGCGATTTGGGCGGCGGATTGTGTACGGCGGGCACATTATCAGTCTGGCGCGTGCGCT
>JAGHYV010000155.1 GCA_017743475.1 Roseiflexus sp.
GGAGTTTCAACAGGAGGTCAACGTATGACACATCACACGTTCCGCCGACAGATGCTCTGGGCTATGCTGGGTGCGTGGATTGTTGCGCTCGCGGTGGGTGCATGCGGTCAGGCGCCGGCTGCCCCCGCTGCGCCGACGACCGCACCGGCTGCGCCGACGACCGCACCGGCTGCGCCGACGACCGCACCGGCTGCGCCACAGGGAGCGCCGATCAAGATCGGTTGCTCCCTGCCATTGACCGGCGCCTTCGCCGACACCGGCGTCTGGGTGCAGCGCGGGTACGAACAGTGGGCGGAGGATGTCAATGCTGCAGGCGGGTTGCTCGGTCGTCCGGTCGAACTGACAATCTACGACGACGAGAGCAAAACCGAAAACGCGGTCAATCTCCTCAACCGCGTTATCTCGGTCGATCAGGCGGATCTGTTGTGCGGCGGGTATCCTGGCACTGCCGCCGCTGCGCAGATGGCGGTCGCCGAAAAGAACCAGAAAGTCTATGTATCGATGGGCGGGCACATGGCGTCCTTCTCGCAGGGGTTCACCTATGTCTTTGGCGCACCGCCGCTGATGGGGCAGTGGTGGTACGAAGGATTGTACGGATGGCTTGCCTCGCTTCCCGCAGCAGACCGACCAAAGAAGGCGGCGATCTTCACCATCAATAATCCGGTCGGCGCTGCCATTCTGGAACCGATGCCGGAAAAACTGAGCGCCCTCGGCATCGAGATTGTTGTGAATGAGCGGTATGATGTGCCGTTGACCGATGCGGCGCCGCTGGTGACGAAAGCAAAAGGGGCGGAAGCGGACATCTTCTTCGCCAACGGCTTCTTCCCCGACAGTGTGCAGATTGTGAAGGCAATGCGCGCCCTCGACTACAACCCCAAACTGATCGCTCAGGGGGTCGGATCGATCATTCCTGCCTGGGTGCAGGAGTTGGGCGCGGATGGATACTACGTCTTCTCCGGCACCGCTGTCCACCCGTCGTTGCCGTTCGAGGGCATTTCCCGGCTGAATGAGGTTGCCAGGGCGAAATACAATGCACCGGTCGCGCCGATCTACTTTATCTTCGGCTATGCCTGGATGCAGGCATTGCAACGCGGCGTCGAAGGCGCGCAGACCCTCGATCAGACCGCCATCCGCGACTGGTTGAAGGCAAACCAGATCACCACGGTCGCCGGAACGTTCACCTTCGACGAGCGTGGTCTGCCGCCGCCGTACAACTATCTGACCCAGGTGATCGACGGCAAAGTGGAACTGATCTGGCCGCCCGACGTGCGCACAAAAGAACCGATCTATCCCAAACCGGCGTGGGGGCAGTAGACGGCGATGCTCTACGAACTGGCGCAATCGCTTACCGGTGGCTTGCTGATCGGCGGCGCGCTGGCGGTGTTGAGCGTGGGCTTCAGCATGGCATGGGGCATAACCCACGTGCTCAACGTGGCGCACTGCGCCTTTGCGGTGCTGGCTGCCTATCTTGGCTACTGGGCGCTCAACCGGTGGGGGATCGACCCGCTGCTGGCGCTGCCGGTCATGCTCCCGACATTCTTTCTGCTTGGCGTGGCGATGCACACGCTGCTGATCCGGGCAACGGCGCGACGTGCGCACGACCCCGGTCTGGCAACGATGGTGCTGACCTTCGGACTGGGCATTGTGATCGAGAACGGCATGCTCCTCGCCTGGACGCCTGACCCGCGGGTGCTGAAAACGGCGTATAGCGCCCTGACGTTGCAGGTCGGTCCGGTGATCGTTCAGGCGCCGCACCTGATTGCGTTTGGTCTGGCGGTTATCACCATCGGTGCATTGTACCTCTTCACCGAACGCACGTTTATGGGCAAGGCAGTGCGCGCCGTATGGCAGCAACCCATGGGTGCAGCGTTATCGGGGATCGATCTGGATCGGGTCACGACCATCGCATATGGGATGGCGGTCGCAACGGCGGCGGTTGGCGGTGTGGCGATGTCGTTGCTCTACACCTTCGACCCCGCCACGCATCTGAGCTGGCTGGTCTACGTCTTTCTGGTCGTCATTCTGGGCGGGGTCGGGAGTATTCTGGGATCGGCGCTTGCGGGATTGATCATCGGTCTGATTATCGGTATCAGCAGTGTGTTCATCCCGCTGGCGTGGAATAATCTCGTGCTGTTCGGACTGTTGATTGTGCTGCTGCTTCTGCGTCCGCAAGGATTGCTGCAACGGTAGAGCAGGTGACGAGAATGCACCGTGGTGCACTGCGATCGTTCGGTTTGCCGGCGCCGGATGCGTTGATCGGCATCGGGGTTGCGCTGGCGCTCGCCGCCGTGCCGCTCGCCGGGCCGGGTACCTATCTGCTCGGCTTTCTGTTCACCATTTTCATGTATGGTGCACTGGCGGGCAGCTGGAATATCATCGGCGGGTATGCCGGGTACCTGAGTTTCGGCCACGCGGCGTTCTTCGGGTTGGGAGCGTACACCACGGCGCTGCTCCTGTTCTATTTTGGCTGGTCGCCGTTTCTGACATTGCCGATTGCAGGGGTGCTCGCGGCGCTGTTTGCCGCGCTGGTCGGCTACCCCTGCCTGCGCCTGCGTGGACCGTACTTCAGCCTGGTGACGCTCATCCTGGGGCTGGCGATGTATTCCCTGACGCTCAACATGCCGTTCACCCAAGGGTCGAGCGGGCTGTTTCTCCCATTTCTGCGCGTTGACATTTACACCAGTCACGTGATCTTCTACGAAGTGATGCTGGGGCTGCTGATCATCGTCACGGCGGTTCTGCGACAGATCACGCGCACGAAGATGGGTGTCGGGCTGACTGCCATCCGCGAGGACGAAGATGCTGCCGGAACGCTCGGCGTCGATGCGACGCGCCTCAAGTTGCAGGCATTCATGCTCAGCGCTTTCTTGACGGGTCTTATTGGTGGCGTGTATTCTTACTACAAGAGTTATCTCGATCCGTCATTTGTCTTCGCAACATCGATCTCAATAACGATTGTGCTGATGGCGCTCTTCGGCGGTCGGCTGGCATGGTACGGTCCGCTGGTCGGCGCAGTCGTGATCTCGATCGTCAACGAAATGCTGACGACGCATGCGCCGCCGCAAACCGCGCGGATCGTGTTCGGCGTGCTCCTGATTGGCGTCATCATGTTTCTGCCGGACGGGTTAATGTCTATCGCTCAGCGTCATCTTCCGACGCTTGCACTGCGGCGCGCGCGACATCCGGCGACGCGCGACGAGGTGGCATAGGGCGAGGACGCTTCCGAAGACCAGTGATGGTCACCCTGGAAGCGTGGCGGGAACGGTGCAGGTGAGCGTCACTGTCCGAGACGAGGGCGATGCTGCAGGCATCCAGACTCCTCCTGTTCCCCCGGTGGGAGAAGGAGAGCGAGGGGATGCTCTCACGTGTAGATTTTGGCAAGTCCCTGAGTTGCATCGCCTGTTCCGGTCATTGGGACGCCTGAACTCCCCCTTCTCCCCTTGTGGGAGACGGGGGCAGGGGGGACGAGGGGCAACGGTGCACGGGAATGCAGAACATCACCCATCTCTCCTAAGAAATCCACCTTGAGAGGGCAGGGGGTGAGGGGACAAATGACCCCTCCCCTTTCAGAACAGAAGGAGGATCATGATGAAAATCTTTGATCTCAGCGTTCCGACCGAGATGAGTCCCAGCGAAGTCGAGCCGGTGCAGGTCGAGCATATCGATCACAAACAGACGGCGGCGTTCATGGCGAGTTTTTTTGGCGCAACGGTCGATGATCTTCCTGAAGGCAACGGGTGGGCGAACGATCAGGTGACAATTCGCGCCCACGCCGGCACCCACGTTGATGCGCCGTGGCACTACTACCCGACGTGTGGCGGCGCGCGCGCCCGCACCATCGATGAGATGCCGCTCGAATGGTTCTACGGCGATGGGGTTGTGCTCGATATGCGCCACAAGCCGCGTGGCAGTCTTATCGACATCGATGATCTGCGCGCCGCGCTCGACGCGATCGGGTATACGCTCAAACCGGGCGACATCGTGCTGATCCAGACCGGCGCGGATAAACTGTGGGGTCAGGCAGAGTATTTTGCCGCCGGCGCCGGCATGAGCGCGACTGCAACCCGCTGGTTGATCGAGCAGGGCATTCGCACCATGGGTATCGACGCCTGGGGGTGGGATCAACCGTTCTGGGCGATGAAAGAGCGCTTTCAGCAAACCGGCGACCCATCGGTGATCTGGGAGGCGCATCGTGTCGGGCGTGACCTTGAGTACTGCCACATCGAGAAACTTGCCAACCTCGACGCGCTGCCGCGTCCTTTCGGGTTCAAGGTCGCCTGCTTCCCGGTCAAACTCACCGGCGGCAGCGCCGGTTGGACGCGGGTCGTGGCGATTTTTGACGATCTGTAAGCCATCTAGCAGGACGCGCTATGCTGCGAGGTGTTGGCATCACCAAACGTTTCGGCGGCGTTACGGCGCTGCGGAACGTCAGTTTCGAGGTCGGCGCCGGCGAACTGGTGGGACTGATCGGTCCAAACGGATCGGGCAAGAGCACCCTGTTCAGCGTGATCTCCGGGTTCCATCCGCCGGACGAAGGCGCCGTTTTCTTTGATGGGCGCGACATTACCGGCGCCAGACCGCACACTGTCGCACAGTTGGGGATCGCGCGAACGTTTCAGATCGTTCGCCCCTTCACCGGTATGACCGTCGTCGAGAATGTGCGAGTCGGGGCGCTCTACGGACGCGGTGAGCGCAGCATCGCCGTCGCCGACCGCCGCGCCAGGGAGCTGGTCGAATTCGTCGGGCTGGAACAGCGCGCCGATACGCTGGCGCGCAACCTGACGCTGGCGGAAAAGAAGCGCCTGGAGATCGCACGCGCGCTCTCGATCCAACCGCGTGTGCTCCTGCTCGACGAGGTGTTTGCCGGACTCAATCCAACCGAAGTGCGCGGCGCTATCGACCTGATTGCGCGCATTCGCAGCCAGTTCGGCGTGACCATCATCATGGTCGAACACGTCCTCAAGGCGCTGATGGAAACCTGTGAACGCATCATCGTGCTGAGCTACGGCGAAAAAATTGCCGAGGGCGCACCATCCGCCATTGCTGCCGACCCACACGTGATCAGCGTCTATCTGGGAAAGACGTATGCTGCACGTTGAGCATCTGAATGTCGCCTACGACACGCTTCAAGTCTTGTGGGACGTGTCGCTGGAGGTGCGCGAAGGCGAGATCGTCGCCCTGATCGGATCGAATGGCGCCGGCAAGACGACGCTGCTCAAGACGATTTCGGGACTGATGACGCCGTTGGGTGGTTCAGTCCGGTTCCAGGGTGAAACAATCACAGGCTTGCCGCCGCACGACATCTGCCGACGCGGTGTGATTCACATTCCGGAGGGACGCGCCCTGTTTCCGCGTATGCGCGTTATCGAAAACCTGGAACTCGGCGCTTACCTTCCGGCTGCACGCGCACAGCGCCATCAAGCGCTGGAGCGCGTCTATCGCCTGTTTCCGCGCCTGAAAGAACGCTGGCGGCAGGATGCTGGCACCCTCAGCGGCGG
>JAGHYV010000156.1 GCA_017743475.1 Roseiflexus sp.
GTCGCGCTGGCGTGGCGTCGCTGCAATCCGGCGCTGCCGCAGTTGTCGCTCTGATGAAGCTTCATCGCGTCTCATGCCCGTCGGGGCGCGGCATGCCGCGCCCCAACAGCGTCGCGCCCGAACAGCGTCGCGCCCGAACAGCGTTGCGCCCGAACAGCGCCGTGCCCGAACAGCGCCGTGCCCGAACAGCGCCGCGCCCGAACAGCGCCGCGCCCGAACAGCGTCGCGCCCGAACAGCGCCGCGCCCGAACAGCGCCGCGCTGGCGTGGCGTCGCTGCAATCCGGCGCGGCAGCGATCACGATGGGATCGTCATTCCGCAGCCGGGTGCGCCTGCGCGCCTCCGCGTCGGCATCAAAGCGCGCAGGAATGCAGAAAATTGTGTTACCGCAGGCATCCCCCCGCGCGCAGCAGATCGCGCAGGCGCGGCGTACCGTTCGGCTGCATGGCGCTGATCTGAGCTAGGAAGACCTGCGCTGTCGTCAACGCATCGTTGAGCGCGTTGTGTTCGGCGTACACTGGCAGTCCAGCGCTTTCGGCAAGTGCGCGCAGTTGCAGCGCAGGCTCCTGGTCGGCGCCATTGATAAGCCGCTGATTGCGCTGGAAGTGCCACGCCAGGCGCGCCGTGTCGATGGCAGGACCACGCGGTTCGACTTGGTACAACCGTCGGAGCGTCTGGCGCAGAAAGCCGATGTCGATATCGGCGACATGCACCACCAGCACCCGCCCGGTCAGGCGACGGAGCAGCACGGGAATGACGTCGCCAGGAGGCGGCGCCTGCTCCACATCCTGGGGCAACAATCCGTGGACGCAGACGGCTTCCGGGTTGAGCGGTGCATTGTCTGGCGGGCGCACCAGCGTGTACCAACGCTGATCCATGCGGATGCGCCCGTCGTCGATATCCACCAGCCCAATGGCCAGCAGTGCATCACGGCGCGGGTTCAGTCCGGTAGTCTCGACATCCATCACGCTGTACGGTACGTCGCGCCAGGGAAGGTCAGGATCGGGACGCGGCGCATCAAGATAGGCGCTGACGGCTTCTGGAAGATTGATCGGTCGACGGCGAAACAGGAACATAGCACCCATCTCAGGCGATCATATTGGTTTGATAGGTTGCAGCAACTGCGCGCTGCACAACGGCGACAGCGCGCAGCGCCTCTTTCAACTCACGCCGTTCAAGCGGAGTAAGTTTATCGACCTCGACCTGATTGCTGGGTTCGAGTCCCTGGCGGAGTTGCTGATACTGCCAGCGCAGGCGGAGCAACCCGATCAGTTCAAATGCCGCAATGAGTTCTTCGGCGCTAGTTTCGCCCAGGCTGCTATGATTGGCCGCCTTGCGCAGGCGGGCAATGGTATTGGTATCGGGCACGCCGGCTTCCAGTGCGAAAAGGCGTGCCAGATCGACAATCATCGCCGTTCCGCGATACTTCAGGTCGATCAGTCCACGCTGATCGCCGCGCCGTTCCAGCACCAGTTGACGGAAGAAATTGATCGGCGCAGTTTGCCGCAACGCGGCGCGCGCCAGGCGCCCGAGGAAGACGCGATGATCACGTGCGCGCAGGATGATCGGGCGCAGCGACGCTTCGACGTCCAGCGTCCCATAGACAGAGCGCAGATCGAAAAAGATGGCGGTGCGGAACAATGCTTCTTCATCGGGGACGCTGATCCACTGGCGGAAGTAGTTTTGCCAGACGGCGCGCGGTTGCCGCCACTGCGGATTGGTTGCCATCACATTGCCAGGGCAACGCGGAAAGCCGCAGCGCACTAGCTGCTCGACAACCCGTTCCGCCAGCGCCGTGAAATACGCTTCGGCACCCTCTGGCGCGTTGTCGGCATAGATCAGTGCGTTGTCCTGGTCCGTTCGCAATGTTTGCTCGTAACGTCCTTCGCTTCCCAGCACCAGCCAGGCGTAGGGGCAGGGCGGCGGACCCAGCGCCGCTTCGGCATCACGAATAATATGCACCAGCAGGGCATCGTGCGCTGCTGCCACAGCGCGCCCGATGTCGCTCACCCGCGCACCGGCGTCGAGCAACCCGCCGACAGTTGCGGTCACCTGTTCGGTGTAGGCGCGCAGGTCTGCTTCGCTGTGCGCCAGAGCCAGGCGCTGCGGCATAAGCAGCGGGTTATTGCTCTGCAGGCGCAGGAAATCGCGGTAGTTGACGATGCCGATGATCTGGCCGTCCCGACTCAACGCCAGATGGCGCACCCCATGTTCGATCATCTTCAGCAACCCCTCGAACACCAGACTGTCAGCTGGAATGGTAATGGCTGGCGCGCTCATTACCTGCGCAATTGGGGTAGAGTAATCGAGACCTTCAGCAACGACCCGGTTGCGCAGGTCGCTGTCGGTCACAATGCCGCTTCCCGCATCGAGCATGCCGTATGGCGGCAGATCGACGATCAGCGCCGACGCCTGCGCATCGCGCATACGCCGCGCCGCTTCAAGAATCGTGGTATTGGGTGGAACGGCGACCAGCGGTTCGGTGATCAGATCCTGGAGTCGCGTCTGGAACAATTCGGGTGCAGCGGTGGCATGGCGCTGCTGCAACGCCTGTTCAAGACGTTCGGTAATTGAACGCGCAAAAAACTGGGCGAATGATGGGTAATCACGGCGCAACTGATGAAACAGCGCGGCAGGCAGAAGGTAACAGAGCGTCGCTTCGCGTGCGCGCACCGTGCTGATCGGCGGTTTGCCCTGGATGAGCGACACATAGCCAAAACACTCCCCTTCGCCCATGGTATCGGTCAATTCCACCACGCCATTGCGCTCCCGCAGCAGATCGACGCTGCCGCGCCGAATAATGTATAGGAACGCAGCTGGTTTGCCGCCCTGCACCAGAATCTGCACCCCCTGCCCAAAATACTCGATCTGGATCGCTCCGGCGATGCGCTGGATCTGGAGCAGGGGCAACTGACTGAAGGGCGGGTGCTCAAGCAGGAAGCGAACGATCTCTTCCATGGCATCCTAACCTTACCGCGCGCTCCTGAAATCTTTGACATTCAACTGAAGTGAAGAGGTTCCATTCCATTCATCGGCTTCAAGCGTGTAGACAATATCGATCCAGCGTGGCTGTTCAAAGTAACGTGCCAGATGCCCGAAACGAAACGCAATTGCGTCGAAAGGTCCGCCGCCATCGGCACCGATCAACCGGAGTTTCAGGTGCTGCCCGTTGCTGCCCCGCGGCCATGCACCAGTGACCTGCAAGCGTCGGCTCATTAGCACCGGTTGCGGATTCCCGTGCCCAAACGGTTCGAGTTTTGCCAGTTCGCCTAGCAGTTCATACGACAACGACGCAGGCGGAACCTCGGCGTCGATGATGATCCCCGGCATCAGCAGATCATCGCTCAGATGCTTTCCGGCATAGCGGAGCAGACGTTCTTCGAGTTCCGGCAACCGATCGGTGGCGATGGTAAACCCGGCTGCCTCAGTATGCCCGCCAAAACGCTCGAACAGATCGGCGCAGTCGGTCAACGCATCGATGATGCTAAATCCGGGCACCGAGCGTGCCGAGCCGCGCGACCACCGCTCACCGCGTTCGATCAGCACGGTCGGACGCCCATACTCCTCGACCAGACGCGCCGCCACCAGACCGACCACACCGGCGGGGTAATCGGTTCCATCGAGGATGATCAGCCGCTGGTTCTGTTTGCCGAGCGCCTGAATCTGGGCGCTGGCCTGTTCGTGAACCGTCTTCGACAACTCCTGACGCTGACGGTTCTGCAGATTCAGTTCGTGCGCCAGGCGTTGCGCCGTCTCGAACTCTTCCGCAAGTAACAGTTCGTAACTCAGTCGCGCATTATCGATGCGACCGGACGCATTCAACCGCGGTCCCAACCCAAAACTGATGTCGGTCGAGGTCACTTTACCGGGAGTCATGCCGGCAGCCTGGATGAGGGCACGCACCCCCGGTCGCTGCGCCGCATTGAGCGCCTTCAGCCCGTGTGTCACCAGCACGCGATTCTCGCCGATCAGCGGTCCCATATCGGTCACCGTGCCGAGGGCGACCACATCGAGGAGATCGTCCTTTTGCAGGTTGGAACGGAACCCGCGTCGCGCCAGTGCGCGCACCAGCTGGAAGGCGATCCCGACGCCGACCAGATGTTTGAACGGATAGGAACACCCCGGCTGGCGGGGATTGATGATCGCCACCGCATCCGGCAGGCGAGCGGGGGGATGGTGATGATCGGTAATGATCAGATCGATGCCGACCGCGCGCGCATGGGCGGCTTCGCGCACATTGCTGATGCCGCAATCGACGGTGATCAGCAGGCGAACCCCTTCACGGGCAAGCGCATCGATGGCCTCGATATTCAAGCCATACCCCTCACGGATGCGGTGTGGAACATAGGGCTGGATCAACCCGCCCATAGCGCCGATCGCCTGCACCAGCAGCGTCACTGCGGTCACGCCGTCGGTATCGTAATCGCCGTACACCGCCATCAACTCGTGATCGTGAATGGCTGCGGCGATACGTTGCACCGCGGTCTCCATCCCGCGCATGCTGAAAGGATCGTTCAGGCGATAGTCGGCGCTGAAGAACTCGCGCATGGCGGCATCGCTGCGCACCCCGCGCTGATACAGCAGCGCCGCGATCAACGGCGGCAATGTGCGACAGGCGGCGATGAACTCCGGCGGCGTTTCGAGAACGTGCCAGCGTTTGTTGCGTGCGGATAATCGAGGTGTGGACATACCGGCTTACTTTCTGAAATGTGAAAGGTATGCGACTATTATAACGTGAGTTCGGGATGCGGGGGTATCCGGACGCAAGGCGACCATACCTTAATGGCCTTCAAATACATGACTTCGCCGCAAAAACGCACCGCCGAGACGCCCGCTTCCGCTGCGCTCCCATCTCCGCGCCTTCGCGCCTCCGCGTGAGCCAATACAATGCACGCGGAGACGCGGAGTACGCGGAGAGATGTCGCACGAGACGTCTGCTTCCGATGGCGTGTTCAACGCTGTAGCGCCTGGGAGCGCGGGCGTCCCCGCCCGCGTGCGGAGATTGCGGGCTGATGGAGATTGAGAAATAAATCCGCTATACCGCGCTAGCCGTGGGGCTCAAGCCCTCGGCTAGCCAAGGCGAAGCCCGCCTGCGCGGGCTAGAGCGGATTATGTACTCAAAGACCATAAGCCCGCGCTGAGCGCCTGGAAGCCCCTGCGGGGCTATGGCGTAGAGTCCTGGGTGCGCGGGCGTCTCGCCCGCATGCCTGGCGCCTGGGTGCGCGGGCGTCTCGCCTGCATGCCTGGCGCCTGGGAGCGCGGGCGTCCCGCCCGCGTGCGGAGATTGCGGGCTGATGGAGATTGAGAAATAAATCCGCTATACCGCGCTAGCCGTGGGGCTCAAGCCCTCGGCTAGCCAAGGCGAAGCCCGCCTGCGCGGGCTATACTGGATTATTT
>JAGHYV010000157.1 GCA_017743475.1 Roseiflexus sp.
CAGATGTGTATAAGAGACAGGTTCGGAGCGCATGCGGCAGCTCTTCGAGCGTCTTCAGTCCCCCCGCGTGCGGGGGGGGGGGACTGGGGGGGTGCGCAGGTCCCCGACTTCAAGATTCTGACGATGGCCGTCATCGCCGCAGACGAGCAATGAAATGAGAGGAGTTAGCAACGAGAGTCGTGCGTACCCTTCCTCTCACTCCTCACTCCTCTCCGCTCGCTGATCGCCGTCGGCCGTCATCACGAGCGGGCGGTGCCGATCATGCGCAGGTGCGGTGCTCTGGCGGAGCGGATCAGCGTCGCGCGCGTCTATCGTCGTCGGCATCAGCGCGCCTATGGGATGGCCTGGATTCTAGAGGTGGCGGGGGAGGTGATCACCACGGGCGACGGGTTCATCATCGAGAGCCTCCCCGCGCTGGCGTTTGTTCGCTGCCGGGCGCGCGCCCAGCGATGTCGCAAGGTGCACGGGCGCGCATGCTGCGGCTCCTGCGCAGCCGAACGTGAGACGTTCGTTGGATGGCGGTTGCATCTGGTCTGCCGCCCGGATGGCGGGCCCAGGCGCGTTCCGACGCTGCCCGCAGGAGTGCACGACCTGACCACCTCCCCGAACTCCCCGCGCGGGGTTCAAGGGCGGACAGAAAATATGTGCGATGCATATTTCCAGCAGCATCAGAACGCCACGGCAGGAAGGTTTGGAACCCGCCTCTGCCAGTGCAGTGCGTAGGGGCGGACAGAAGAGCAGATTGCGCATTGCAATGCCAGAAAACGTATCTTTGCTCAAACGTTCTGTCCACCCTTAAACCGCGTGCGGGGGGGACTGGGGGGTGCATCTGGCCTGCCCGCCGGGGCGCGGCGGTTGGGCGTAACGGCGGTAACGGCGAATAATCATTCGCCGTTACCGTGTCGCTGCAACCGCGCCGCTGATGAGGCGAGCCTCCTGGCCGAGACGGATCGGAGCGCAGCGCCGCTGCGCCCATACGCTCGTGCGCCGGGCGACCACTCGTCCGCAAGCCTGGTTGATAGACGCCATCGAATTGCGCGCGTATCGTCAATACGATTGAGACGGTCAACCGTCACCTGGAGCAGATGGGTATTGAGCGACTGCACAGAGGTGCCAATGTCGGGTTTGAACGGTAAGGTGCATGCAACCCTCATTACACGCATCTGTACGAACACGAAGGAGCAATCAAGGTATGTTATGATAGACACGAAGCGATTTGCACTCTGACGTGTCAGGCTATGACTGATGAACATCCAATAAGCGAGCGAGAGCGCGAGATCCTCCGTCTCGTTGCTACCGGAGCGACCAACCAGCAGATCGCCGTCGCGTTGAACATAAGCGTCAACACGGTAAAGGTGCATTTGCGCAATATTTTTGCCAAAATTGGGGTTGAGTCGCGCACCGAAGCTACTGTCTATGCAATTCGCGCCGGAATCGTTGCGGTCGAAGAGACCGGTATTTCAACCATCAACGACGCAGAAACATCTTCTGGATCGGGATCGACCGAGTCCGGTGGAGCGGAAGCGAAAGACCATACCAATGTTGCATCGATGGCGCTCTCGGAGTCATCAATGTCATCACCCGCTTCATCGACTGTTACGCTGCCAGACTCTTCCGAACAATCAACAGTCACGCTGCTCAGCGCTTGCGACACGTCGGCAACATCATCACCAATAGCGAAACCGATCACCTCTCCCTTACCTGTGACATCTGCTCCACGAGTGCTGCCATGGCTGATTGGCGGTATAGCACTGGTAGCCCTAACGATTACTATTCTTGTCGTAAATGCACGTCCTAGTAATCTGCCAATCACAGTCACCCCAACTTCCCAATTAGTTGTCAGCGAACAGCAACGCTGGTTTGTGCGTCAGTCACTGGGTGAACCGCGCGATGACTTCGCGCTTACAGGCTACGACCTCGAACGTCGGCTCTACGTCGTCGGTGGCCAACGTAATGGTGTTGTCAGTGCAGCGGTTGATCGCTACGATCCCGAAACTGATCGATGGGTGAAACTCATTGATAAGCCAACTGCGGTGAGCCATGCTCGCGCGATTACGTTACGCGGCTTGATTTTTGTACCTGGCGGCGAAGATAGTACTGGCGTCGTTATTGATCGACTTGAGATTTATGATCCTCGCGAACAGCGCTGGTATAACGGTCCTGCGCTCCCAGCGCCGCGTAGTCGCTATGCACTGGCTGCCTGGGAAGGACAACTGTACCTGATAGGCGGCTGGGATGGGCAGACAATTCGATCCGAAGTCTTCGTGTATGACCCGGTACGTGAACGCTGGGAGTCTGGGCCAACATTGCCACAACCACGCCGTTATGCAGGTGTGGCGGTTGCAAGTGGACGACTCTACGTCATTGGCGGCGAGGGTGTGGATGGAGCACTCCGTGATAGTGCGTGGGTCGAGCCGGGCACCGATCCCAGACGGCGCTGGATTGCTGCTACACCATTACCACAGGCAATCTCCCGACCTGCTGTGGTTGGCCTTTCGAGTATGCTGTTGGTCTTCGACGATGAGCGCCGTGAGGGGCTTACCTACGATATAGACGCCGACGCATGGACGCATCTACGACTACCTGTTGAAGCGCGTATCTCTGCTGATGCTGTACTACTTGACTCCAGCATCTATTTTGTGGGTAACACCCGATCTTATGGTATGTTGAGCGAATACCGTGCATTGTACGTTATCTTTATTCCAGGGCGATAGCTGCTAATATGAGCTCTCCAACATACCACTAAACCTTGATAATACTTATAAAAGTCTCGATAAATTCTATGGAGCCTTGATGAAGTCTACTTTACAAAATAGCTACACCCGTTATTATCGTCACTCTGTTCCCTCTCCAAACTTGCTGCTTCCGATAACTGAAGATACATCAGACATGGAAGTTCTGGTGTAAGTTATATGTTCATGGCTTCTTCACCGTCCAGCATGTTCTCTCACCTTTCTACTGGTCGTCGCTGGTTGATAGGCGGTCTTGTGCTGGCGATCATGGCAGCCTTCTTTCCCGTTGGAAGGATACTGCTTGCAACCGGCTTCTGGTTGGTGACGCCGGGGTATCTGCTGGAACGCCAGGTGCTCGCTGCACGTCCACACTGGCTCTTCCGAATCGTCCTTTGGAACGGCCTTGGTCTGAGTATCGTGCCGCTCCTCTATCTCTGGATCACGACGGTCGGCGCTGCGCTGTCGGTATCGTTCCTGATAGCCGGTGCTGTCGGGTTGACCGGTGTAGCGCTGCGGGCAGCCTGGCACGATCTGGCGACAGTTCAGGTACGACCATCTACTACGACGTGGCTGCTTATCGGTGTGCTGGCGATTGCCGCATGGCTTCGTGCTGTGCAGATCGCCGATCTTGCGCTGCCAGCGTGGGTCGATCCGGTGCACCACGCGCTCATAGTGCGCGTCGCTGCCGAAACTGGACGCGCGCCGTGGACGCTCACTCCTTATGTACCAGTGGTTGAGATGCCATACCACTGGGGGTATCACGTGCTCATCGCAGCGGCATGGCATCTTTGCGGCGGTGATTTGCCTGCGATGTTGTTGTGGAGCGGGCAACTTCTCAACTGGTTGCAAGGGGTGGTCGCTGCTGCATTCGCTTTGCTCTGCTGGCGACGCCCAATCGCTGCCGTTATCGCAGCAACCATCGTGAGTTGTATCTCGTGGATGCCAGCCTACTATGTCTCGTGGGGGCGGTACACCCAATTATCCGGGCTGCTGCAACTTGGAGCGCTTGCGATCAGCTGGCAACAATGGTTGCGCGCAGAAGATCGTCGCGAGCGCATCGGTTGGCTGATTCTGAGCGTCGCAATGATTGCCGGACTGAGCCTGGTGCATATGCGGATGTTTATATTCAGTGGGGCGCTGATCGTCGCCCAGAGCATTGTCTGGGCATTACCCCAATCGCGGCATACCATCGGCACGCGAGCGATCCAGGCGGTCGGGGCCGGTCTGGTGGCCATCGCACTTACAGCGCCGTGGTGGCTATTGCTGATCCGTCGGATCTTACTGCCGGTCGCTGCTGGCACACAAAGTCTGACAGAGAGCGGTTCATATGTTCAGTTGAGCCTCGACTTGATGTGGGTTGAACCGAACAGGTGGCTGGTTGCGCTGGCTCTGATCAGCGCCGCCATTGGCATTGCCCGCCGTCAACCGGCTACGGTCGTGCTTTTGCTCTGGGTAGGTGGTCTGGTTGTGCTCACGAATCCCTGGTTGGTCAGTTATCTGACGCCATCCATCGGACTTGTGGCGCTGATCTCTGGCATTATTCAACGCCGGTGGGTTATGAGCAGTGTTGGAGTCCTCTTCCTGGCGATCAACCCCGCCACGGTACGCCTGCCCTTCCTCTGGTTGCTACCGGTCGATATTGTTGCCATCAGTCTCTTTCTGCCTATGAGCAGCATGATCGGCGGCGGTGTCGCAATGATCTGGCCCAACCACCGCTGGTGGCGGATCGGTGGTACGCTTGCACTTACTGCGCTCACACTCTGGGGCGCCTATCAACAGCGCACCATCGTCAACCCGGTCACAGTCCTGGCGACTGCGGCTGATCGCGCCGCGCTTACATGGATCGCTGAACAGACTCCACCAACAGCGCGGTTTCTGATTAATGCCGCTCCCTGGCTCCCTGGTATGGCTCGTGGCACTGATGGTGGATGGTGGATCTTACCGCTTACCGGGCGCTGGACAAGTACGCCCCCAGTGCTCTTTGTGTACGGTGATACTGCCACGGTTCAGGCAGCGCAACGGCGCAGCCAGCACATTATCGACTTCGGCAACGGGCAGGCGGTCGATCTTTCTCACCTGATTGCGACTGAGCAGATTGACTACATCTACACCTCGCCTGCCGGTCCGTTGCGCCCAGAACACTTCGCTCATCACGACGGTTATGAAGCAGTCTTTGCGCAGGATGGAATTGTGATCTATCGGGTACTGGCACATCGTCAGGGTTCTGGAGCGCCCGACATCAGGGGGACGAGCCGTTTTTGATTGCTTCCTCAGCGCCGTTATTGTCTGCTCGACTGCGTAATTTCTGCGGGTCTGGGTACTGTTGATGCACTAACGCCCGCCCAACTGACGCAGCTTGGACTGGCGCGGCTCGGACTGGCGCGGCTCGGATTAGCGTGGCTCGGATTGGCGCGGCTCGGATTGACGTGGCTCGGATTGGCGCCGTTCTTCTTCGATCGCGCGGGCGATGAGACGCTCAAAAAATCCATCGCGCTTTTCTACTTCTCTGATCGGCGCCTCTGCCGCATCCGTCGATGATCGCTGCGGTGCGGCAAG
>JAGHYV010000158.1 GCA_017743475.1 Roseiflexus sp.
CGATGGTCGAGAGGGTCACCGTTGGAGGTCGCGTGACGCGCAGGCGGGCTTCGCATTCCATAGCCGAGGGCTGATCGTAGCCGATAGCCGATAACCGATAGCCGATGGTCGAGAGGGTCACCGTTGGAGGTCGCGTTCCGCGCAGGCGGGCTTCGCCTTGCCTGGCCGAGGGCTTCAGCCCGACGGCAAGGGCGAATACCGGTTTATATTCTCAGTATTATGATGAAACCGGAATATTCAGCGTTTTCCAGCCTGTCATAGTCACAAGAATGCCAAGCAACTGATTAAGATTGTCAACATAATACTCTCGCCGATCAATGCGCACAACATTCTGCTCCAGTTGCAGAAAACGCCAGTTTGTACCGGTGGTTACCGCTCCGTGGATCATCGGAATGGTATTTCCTTCACGCTCGTTGAAGCGTTGAGCTGCAATCATCGCGGCGATACACTGCGGAAAACCGCCCTTGATGTCTTCATTCTTCGCTTCGAATATGATCAACACCGGAGCGCTGACATAGAGTTGTTCCGGTGACAGCGAGACGATAAAATCGCATACGCCGTTCAGACCCAGGGAAGGATCGACAGAAAAATCAATCCCTGAGAAAAAACTGATCGAGCGTTCTGTCTGCCGCCGCAACTCAACCAGAATAGGGGCAATAATCAACTCGGATCGCACTTTCTCGGTGTTAATCGCAAGTGCGATCGGCAGGGTCTCGCGCAATGTCTCCTTCAACCATTCGCTGACCGGCAGCTCGGGCGCGGCGGCGAAGAGATCAACATCCTCTTCGAACACGAGTTGAAAACGCCGCTTGAGATCGGGCAGTTTGAAATCACTGTACGCCATATCACCCCTCCTCTCCTGGCGTATGCACATAGTGTATCACACGCAAGCGAGCGACGCTTTGCATCTGAGATATGCTACAATAGCCAGCGCAGCCCTGGAATATGGTCGTCTCTCCTGAGCAGCATCGATGCGATTGTTTTCTACCGGACGTACACCGCTGATTGTGGCGATCATCATTGGCGCCATGTGCGCGTGGGTGATCATCGCCTGGCTCGATGCAACCCTGGCGCCCGGCGCCGGTGGGGTCTGGCTGGCGCTGACCGTCCTGATCGGCGGGGTGGCAGTGCGCTTACGGCAGGGGCGCACACCTTCCGCATGCGCGACCGGACCGCGCCTCCGTCCGTTGCAGGTGAGTTGCTTTGGCGCTATTGCGCTGGGGGTGCATCTGTTGCACGCCGCAGAAACCGGTCTCCTGACGGCTGCCATTCCTGCCCTGGCTGCGCCGTGGCTGCCTGCTGCCTGCATCATCGGCGGCGTCGGCGGTCTGGCGATCCTGAGTTTTGGTTCCGACTGCCGCAATGCAGCCTTCAGCGGCGAACCATCGGAGGAACAGAAACGTGGAGTCACGTAATCTGCCGCTCTATCATCTGGTGCGCCCTGCAGCGGGCGACGATCCGCACCCGCCATTGCTCGTTCTCTTCCACGGGTATGGCAGCAACGAAGAAGACCTGTTCGGTCTGACGCCATACCTCGATCCGCGCTTTCTAGTGCTTAGCGTCCGCGCGCCGCTCGTACTGATGCCCGGTATGTACGCCTGGTTCGAGATTGGCTTTACTCCTGATGGGCGCATTGCCGTCGATGACGTCCAGGCGCGCCAGGCGGCGCAGATCACAGCGCAATTCGTCGAACAGGCGACCAGAGCATACGGCGCCGACCCGTCGCGCGTGATCGTCGCTGGGTTCAGTCAGGGCGGCACAATGGCAGCGCTAACGGCGCTGACCCGCCCTGATCTAGTGGCGGGCGCAGCCGTACTGAGCGGCATCGTGCCGTCATCAATTATCGACGAACTGCCAAATCGAGAGGCGCTGGTCGGCAAGCCGTTCCTGGTTGTTCACGGGACGAACGACCAGGTTGTTTCGATTGCCCATGGTCGCGCAAGTCGGAACTTTCTGAGCCAGCTTGGCGTGGCGCTGACCTACCGCGAATACCCTATGGCGCATGAGATCAATCTTGATGCGCTGCTCGACCTGACCGAATGGCTGAGGACGTTGAAGGTTGAGGGTTGAAGGTTGAAGGTTGAAGGTTGAACCCTCGGTTCGCTTGTTTTCATACAAGGCTTCCTGATGCCATAAAACGGGAGTGTCCTCGCAGCCAGGTCGTTATTTGTCAAGTCGCGGATCGCATCAGGAAGCCATTCGTCAGAAAAATGAGCGAACGGTAGGTTGAAGGTTGAACGTTGCGCGGTGAATGACGTTGCGCGGAAGGTTGAAGGTTGAAGGTTGAATGGTGAACGTGGAAGATGTACCAGTTTCTTCTCCTGATCCACGTTACCTGTTTTGCTCTCTGGATGGGCGCTGTTGCTGCATCGCTGCTGGTGGTGCGCACGCTTGAGCCGCGACTGACAGGCGTGACAGGCGACGCAATGCAGGATGCCAGTCTTCTGCGCGCTTACATTCGGCAGGAAGTCAAATTCGTTGATGTCGTCTTTGCAGGCGTCCTCGTTTCCGGCATCATGCTGGCGCAACTGTACACCGGCTGGACGCCGTGGGTGTTGACGAAAATCGGCTTGTTCATCGCACAATTCGTGGCGACAATGGCGTACATTCAGGTTTTTATTCGTCCACTGACGTACCCCTGTCCACCGCACCACTACCGACGCTGGTATGGGTTGTTCGCGGTATCGTTGAGTTTCTTCGCCGTGACGCTGCTGGTTGTGTTCTTCGGAAGGTGATCCAACAACCGGATAGTCTGTCCCTCCGCTTCTTCCCTTGCGCAGCATGCACCGACCGTCTATACTTCCCATAGCGCGTAATCACCAGGGAAAGAGCCTGATGTGAGCGTTGAAACCGCTTATAGTGAGGTTCATCCAGCGATAATCCGGCAGGATTGGCGTCTTCAACGGCAACCACGCCTGTGGCGCTTGATCCACAACCCTGACGACGAATGCTATGACCATCAACACTGATCACCTCCAGAGCACTCTCCGCGCACTCGAAACGGCGCTCACGCTGTACGAACGTGCGACAGTCAATCAGGCTGCAATCGAGCAAGAGATCTTCCGCATGGCGATCATCAAGGGCTTTGAGCTGGCGCAGGAGATCTCATTCAAACTGATGAGGCGGCGATTACGCGACTTCGGGTATACCAATCGACAACTGGAAGCGACGCCGATCAAAGAACTTCTCCGTCTTGCCGCTCAGCACAGTCTGCTCTCACTCACCGAAGTGGAGCGCTGGTTTGCCTATCGCGATAACCGCAACAGCACGGCACATGACTACGGCGAAGCCTTCGTTCAGCAGACGTTGCACCTCCTGACCGATTTCATCCGCGATGCGCATACCCTGGCCGAACGGCTACGCACCGGTTCGCTCCTTGAAGAGGAGGAATCATGACCGCCTCAGTCTGCCTCGACCTTCCGCTGCGCTATCTGGACAAAGTACGAGCGATTCTCCAGCAATACGTGCCCGACTACGATGTCTGGGCGTACGGCAGCCGCGTGCGCGGCGGCGCATTCGAAGCAAGCGATCTTGATCTGGTGGTGCGGAACCCCCGCCATCCGCTGCAACCCTGCGACCGGATTTTCGATCTGCGGTCCGCCTTTCTTGAGAGTGACCTGCCCATCCGGGTTGATGTCAGGGATTGGGCGCGCATCCCGCCCGCCTTTCGGCAGGAGATCGAGCGGGGGTATGTTGTCGTGCAGGCGGCAACTGAGCCGACAGTGCATACGACAGGATGAACTCAAAAAGATTGGGAGCGACCAGATGCGCCGTGATTTTGAGCAGGAATACTGGATTGTGCTGGAACCTCAACCTCCCTCTGTCCTGCGCGGATAGTCCCGCCCTTTCCTTCCCCTTGCGCAGCACGCACCGACCGTCTATACTTCCCATAGCGCGCAATCACCAGAGACAGAGCCTGATATGAGCGTCGAAAATGCAACCTCAACCAGCACCCCTGTTGCCATACCGTCCGACGAGCGTCCGCCGCTCCACTCCGGCGACCGCCTGACCCGCGCTGAGTTCGCCCGGCGCTATGCGCTGCACCCCGAAATCAAGAAGGCTGAATTGATCGATGGAGTCGTCTACGTGGCTTCACCAACTCACCATCGGCAGCATGGCAAGCCGCATAGCCTGCTTGTCGGATGGATCATCGCCTACGCAGCGGCAACTCCGGGTGTGGATTTCAGCAACAGCGCGACGGTTCTGCTCGACCTGGAGAATGAGCATCAACCTGACGCCCTCCTGCGCCTTGAACCGATCCACGGCGGGCGCTCGCGCGTTACCCGCGACGATTACATCGAAGGTCCGCCCGACCTGATTGTCGAGGTCGCCGCCAGCAGCGCCGCCTATGACCTGCACGATAAGAAGCGCGTCTACGCCCGCAGCGGCGTGCGTGAGTATCTGGTAGCGCAGGCGTATGAGCGCCGGGTGGACTGGTGGGAACTGCGCGAGGGGGTCTTTACCTCCCTGCCGCTCGAAGCGGACGGCACGCTGCGCAGTCGCGTCTTCCCCGGCTTGTGGCTCGACCCGGCGGCGCTCTGGGCGGGTGACGCCGCTGCCCTGCTCGCCACCCTCCAGCGCGGTCTTGCCGATCCCGCACACGCCGCATTCGTCGAGCGCCTGCGCGGGGTAAAACAAGGCATCGCCTAATGGCAACATGCAGCATTATTGAACCGCACGCACCGGGTGCAGGAGCTTTCCCAAAAGCTGGAACAGAACACAGATCGACACAGATGCGGCGGATAGGCATAGATTGGGTTTTGTCCAGCATAACCCGCGCAGGTGGGCTTCGTCCCCGTAGGATTGGAATAGAACACGGGTCGGCGCGGATACGACGGATGAGCACGGATGGTGAGGATGTTGAAATAAAAATCTAAGACTCGCCTGCCAGTCGGAGAATACGCTGCTGGATTTCAGCAGAAATCCACATACCAGAAGCGCCTGATTTTGAGACATATGGCTCGACATAATCAATAATTCCATGCGACATCGCTTCCAATAGACTTCATCAAGGTTTACTTTGATTTTCAAAACACTCTTTGCGTTTCAGTCGAGTTCGGAAGTTATGTAGCTCGCAACACGTTTCCATGACCATATCCTGAAATTTGGAACAACTGAAACAGATAATGTCATGGATAATCCGATACCGTTTGATATCGCCGATGACATGTTCAATGTGGACACGAACGGATGATATATGCCAGTTCTCCGCCTTTTCCTGTGGTGTG
>JAGHYV010000159.1 GCA_017743475.1 Roseiflexus sp.
GGGTCATGGCGGTCAGGGGGAACAAGCGGGCGTGCGCCCGCGTCCGTCCCGGATTATAAGCCCTTAGCCAAGGCAAAGCCCGCCTGCGCGGAACGCGCACTCCAACGGTGACCCTCTCGACGATCAGCTATCGGTTATCGGCTATCGGCTATCGGCTATGACAAGCCCTCGGCTCTGCAAGGCGAAGCCCCTCTGCGCGGGCTAGAGCGGAACAATTACTCAAAAACCATCAGAGCGACGGCGCGCTGTATTGCACCCCGCTGCTACGCCTGCACTTCGACCCGTGCGTTCGGGTGGGCGAACAGGCTGTACGCCAGCCAGGTCGGATCATCGGACTGGTAGATGGCGTTGCGGGCCTGCCACATCGCCTCAGCGACGGTGGCAGGGCGATCAGGGTTGAGCAGCGCGGCGTAGAATTCCTCGCTGAAGCGGAGCGCGTGCGCGTCGTTGACCGACCAGAGCGGCGCGACCAGCATGCCCGCGCCTGAACCGACGAACTGCGTGACCCAGCCGGCAGCCCCGCTGAGTGAGGGTTGCTCGCGACCCCACGTGACAGGCGTTCAGGATGATCGCCGGGCGGTGGTCGCGCAGCGTGCCCCGAATGCGCGGACCGGTGATCGCGCTGCTCGCCAGCCACTGCCCATTCTCCAGACCAATCGCGCTGCTATGCAACGCTGACTGCGCGAAGAAGTCGCCGTGGGTGATGACGTGCAGCCAGTCGAAGCCGCCCGTCTCCAGCAGGGCGATAACCTCTTCCTCGGTCGCCCGTTTCGGGCTGCGGTCGGTCAGGCGATGGCGAGCGATCAGATCGCGCAGCAGTTTGTGCTCGTCGGGCACAGCCTTCAGTTCTGGGTAGCAAGTGGGCACGATTGCGGCCAGCGCGCTCAACTGCAGTCGCGGAACCGGTGCAAAGCACTCAGGGCTATCCGGGCGCCTGAGCAACCAGCGCGCGAAATGGAAGGTCTGGTACCAGAAGTCCTCTTCCCAGCGATCAGTCCCGTCGCTGTAGGGGCGCACCAGTTCCCAGGGGATGTCCGGCTCGTTCGACTGCACCAGCAGGCTCCAGCGCTGCCCGGCTGCGGCGGCTCTCTGCCACTGATGACGCTCACGGGCGTAGTACAATTTGAGTTCGGGCGGGATCAGCACATCCCACAGTTTGTAACCCAGATTGCAGATGCGCCGCTCAACCTGTTCGGCAGTCAGGAGATGCGATCCGCGCCGTCGGTTGGCGCTGTCGGTGCCGCGTTGCAGCAGGTGCAGCTCATCGAAGAGCGCATTGAGCAGCGCGTCGGGTGGGCGGTGCAGCGTCTGTTCGGCGTAGCAGAGGGTCACGTTGTCACGGTGCAAGGTGAACTGCATCCGCCCGACGGGATCACGAAAGATAACGAGAGTGAGGTCTGGCGGCGTCACCTCAGCCATGCGTGGGCTGACAGGCGTTGTCGGTATGAATGCCGGCGCAAAGACCGGCTCCATCTCCAGAACTTCGATGGGCGCCACGACCGTAGCAATGAGATTGCCGCGCTGCCAGAAGTGGATGGCGATCTCGTGCGGACCGGTTTCGCGCGCCTTGAGGTGAAACACGACTGGAGCACTATCGTCATCCCGCTCGATGATGATTGTTTGTTCGAGTGGACTCAGCGGTTCAAAGCCGGGGGCATCGATCCGTACCCTGACCTTGCCCTCGAAGACCTCGATAGCCTGGAGCGCGACGCTCTCCGGCTGTGGTTGCATCGTCAGCGCGACGGTGACGGTGACCCGGCTGTTCACCTGCGCCCGCCGCGGGCAGGAGATGTCGGTGTAGCGCAGTACAGGCGACGGCGCTCTCTGAGGATCGGCAGGCGAGCGTAATGGTATCGTGTCCTGCGCAGCGCCGGTGTTTATCACCGCGATCAATCGCTTGTGCGCTTGCGGGTGCTCGCCGAACAGCGCCAGGATCTGCGCCCGCGTGATCGGGGCGCGTTGGGGATCTGCATCCAGTTGCCGGAGGAGTTGATTCAGCCGGTTCTCGAAATCGGGCCAGCCATCCCCGATCAGTCCCGGCAGATCCGGCCGCAAAACGGAGATGGCCCGTCGTAATGCTTCGGTCTGATCCATGGCATCACTCCTATGCGCCCGTGTAGGAGAACGCTGCCCACCAGAACGGGTGCTCGAACTGACGAGCGTCGGGGTCCTGGAGCATGCGATCCGCGAACAGTTCGACTGCGACCGCCTCAGGCATGCGGACGCCGGCCAGGACGGGCGCGTCCCGCTTGAAATACTCCGCTTTTTCCCGGTTGGTCGTGTCGCGCAGCCAGCGCTGCGCTTCGCGCAGGGCTGCAACCGGCGCCAGCCCCTCCTCGCGCCACAGACGATAGAAGCGCTCCATCAGCATGGCCGTGCTCAGGTCGTTGACTGCCCACAGTGAGGCGACCACGCCGGCCACACCAGCCTGCATCAGACCTGTCGGCATGCTGACCACCTCGTCAGGCGTCTTCGTACCGGGGATGCCGGTCTCGCAGGCGGAAAGCACAGCCAACCGCGCACCCTGGAGGCGCAGGTCCAGGATGTCGCCCAGGGTCAGCGTGGCGCCGCCTGCCAGCAGCATGCCGCCTTGCAGCGGTTCGCTCCGGCCAGCCCAGCCGTGAGTGGAGAAGTGGTAAACAGGGAAATCGGGCAACCTGTTCAATACACGCTGGCGGATAGCGTCACTTCTGGCGAGCACAGTCGTCCGGTCAGCCGGGAAGTAGGAGCGCGCCGCCTCCACTTCGTGATTGGAAAAGACCAGCGAGCCGTCGGGGTTGTCCACCGCCAGCAAGCCATCGGCTGGCAGGGTCGCGCCATCCAGCGACCGGCCGAGCGCGACGGCGCCGGGAGCGTAGCGGATAGTCAACACATCCAGCGCGTAGCGCCGTCCGGTGAGGGCAGATGCGTCACGGGTCCAGGCCGCGTGCAGGGGAAGCAGGGAAAGGAGACCGGTGGGGATGAGGGTGACCTGCCGGACTCCCAGCGCCTGCACATGCTCCACCAGGGGACCCATCAGGGCATCCCACAGCCAGCGGGTGACCCGATCCAGCGCGGCGTACCAGCTATCGCTTGCAGCCCGGTTGCGCGGGTTGCGCCGCCATTCATTGTACGCGCCCAGGTAGCCGCCCAGCGCCGGATCGTCGGCAGGACCAAAGATCACCTCGCGCAGCCTGGCTTCGGTCAGATCGTCCAGCCACACAACCAAGACCCGGTGGGTCTGGCCGTCGTCTGGCAACGAGTTGTGTTCGGCGGAACCCTGCTCCGAAGCAGACGCAGGGGATTGGGAAGCATGCACCACCAGCGCCATACCGCCCACCGGCGTGGCCACCAGGTAGACGAGCGGTGTGTCGGGCAGGGCAGCCTGGCAGATGTTCTTGAAGGAAGGTGGGAGGAAGAAGTCCTCGTAGCCGGGAACCTGGCGGATGGCTGCGATGGTCGCGTCCAGTTCCGCGCGCGCTGCCTGAATCTCCTGGGAGAGGGCAACGAAGTCGCGGCGCGGGCCGGATTCGCCCCCGGAAGCGGCGGGACGTTCAATCTGCGCTTGCAGCGCGGCAAGGCGATCCGTCTCGGCCCGATACAGCGCCAACAGGTCGCCGTGGCCCAATGCCGGCAGCCGTTCCAGGTCGCGGCGGTTCGCTTCCAGCGCCTCAGCCAGCAGACGGGCACGGCCGGTCTCCAGCGCGACGATGGCCTCCTCAAGCCGGTTGAGCTGCGCCAAGGCATAGGCGGCGCTGGCGGGCAGGCCCTGCGCCTCGCGGAGCCATGACTCCTTGGCCACACGACTGGTCTGGACGGCGAAGAGCGTATCGGTAGCCTGGCGGCCAAACGCATACGCCTTGACAACTTCATCCCAGGCGCGCCGCTGCAGCGCCCAATTTCCCCGACTTCGCGAGCTGACGACCACAGCTTCCGGATGCAGTGTTTGACCGATTTGACAGGCTTGCGCATACCTGTTTCGGGCTTCTTCCAGGTCGTCCAGCCGCCCGCTGCGGGCATAGCGGGCGCGCAGCCCGGTCCCCAGGTTGTTCAGGTATCCGGGGCGGTCGGGGGAGTCGGGCGAGGTGGCATCCAGCGCCTCAGTCCAGAGATTCAGGGCACGCTCAAGATCTGCGGCTTGCCCCTGTGCCCAGTAGCGCCGCAGGAAGGCGCCGCCAGCATTATTCAACACCGCACATCGAAACTCAGGCGGAGCGGTTTGAAACGCGGGATGTTCCAGAATCTGACGCCAGGCTTCGACGGCACTGGAAAGCGCGTTGCGATCACCGGTTTGAAGGAAGCGCCGCTCCATCTGTTGCGCAGTCGCCAGCCAGGAAGTAAAGACAGCAGGCACAGTACTTGTCGACGTACGCATCTCAAGTTCTTCCTCCGATACACCGATCTTCTCGGCAAACGCCGCCGCCGCGCCGATCTCGCGGCAGCGGCGCAGCAGGGCACGGTGTTCCTCGAAAAAGGCGACGGCGTCGGCGTCATTTGCAGCGCGGGTGGCGGCGATTGCCTGGTCGAGCATTGCCAGCGCCTCATCGCTCAGCAGTTCGGGGTGGGACTGCACCTCCCGGTAACTGTCGATCCAGGTGCGGGCGCTGAGGAAGGCGGCTAGAGCCTGCATCAACACTGGCGCGTCGGTCGTCGCGGTGCTCGCTGTCGCTTCATCCGGCGTCTGATCGCCTACCAGTAATGCCGCTATTGTCTGCCGCACTTCTGCCTCGAGCCGGGCAAACGTCGCCGGGTCGTGCTGGCGCAACTCGTCGAGCGTCTGCCGCACCAGAGCGGCCAGCTCCTGCAACGCCGCCGCCAGATTATCTGCATTATCTGCCAAAGCCAGAGGCAACATCGGGCGCGGCACGATTGCCGGTCCCTGCGCGAGCCAGGCGTCGTTCCACGCCGCGCCCAGGTGCCGGCGCAGGATGCCGAATCAATGCGGCGGCATGCTGTTGATCCTGCTCGCTCGTGGTCTGTTGCGCGGGTGAGAAGAGGATGGGCGGTGCAGCGGTGGGGCGGAAGATCAGCAGCGGCGCGTCCAGGGTGTGGGTCTGGTCACACTGCGGGCATGTCACCGTATGCAGGGCGCCGTTCCGGATCTGTTCAACCAGGTCAGGACGTTCGTCGGGGGCGACGATCTGCCAGATTTCGGCGGTATGTGATGCGCCGCATGCGGGACAGGTGAGCGTGATCGGTTCAGCATGTGAGATAGGCACAGGTGCAGAGCCTTTCC
>JAGHYV010000160.1 GCA_017743475.1 Roseiflexus sp.
TGCCACCCCCCTCCAGAGCCAACCACACGTCCCGATCTGAGTGGCGAGATCATTATCGACGGATCCAGCACTGTGTACCCGATCACCGAACTCGCCATGCAGCAGTTTGCCAGAATTGCTCCAAATGTGCGCATTCAATTGGGAGTCAGCGGTACGGGAGGCGGATTCAAAAAGTTTTGCGCTGGCATCACCGATATTTCAAATGCATCACGCCCAATCAAACCGGACGAAAGCGAGATCTGTCGCGCCAGCGGCATTGAGTTTGTCGAGATACCAGTTGCTTTCGACGGTATTTCAGTAATTGTTAATTCAGAAAATCGGTGGGTGCAGTGCATGACGGTTGATGAACTGAAACGAATGTGGGCGCCAGATTCGGAGGGAAAGATTGTCAACTGGAAGCAGATACGCGCGGATTGGCCCGATCAACCGTTCAAACTCTACGCTCCCGGAGTCGACTCTGGAACGCACGATTATTTTACTGCTGCGATTGTCGGTAAAGAAGATGCCAGTCGTAGCGATTATATTGGCAGTGAAGATGACTATGTTCTGATGCAACGGGTGATCGAGGAGATCAACGGTATTGCGTATGTAGGTTTTGCCTATTATCAGGAGTATACCGACAAAGTAAGCGCCGTCGCTGTTGATGCGGGAAAAGGATGTATCTTGCCCTCCATTGAAACAATTACGAATGGAACATACACTCCACTTGCACGCCCACTTTTCATCTATGTACGCGAAGATCGGCTTGATCGACCGGAAGTGGAGGCGTTCATTACGTTTTATCTCAACGGCGCTGCCAATCTGGTTCGAGCGGCGCGGTATATCCCATTGCCGCCGCGCGCCTATGAATTGATACAGCAGCGGGTCGTCAAACGAACGACCGGTTCGGTCTTTAGCGAAGGGGTTCAGGTAGGCGTTTCGATTGAAACATTGCTGATGCTGGAGGAAAGGTGAAACTATCGATTCGCACCAAGCTTCTGGCAGCTCTTGGCGTTGACCTGTTCCTGATGCTGGTTTTGGGAAGTTTTGCCCTGCATCAGATGAGCATCATGAATCAGAAAGCGGATTTCGTCGTTAATCAGACGATCCTGTCGATCGATCTGGTCAACGCCATGAACGACATTATCCTGAATTATCGCACGCGCCAGATGGAGTATATCCTCAATGCCGCTCCAGCTGACAAGCAGCGGATCGAAAAAGAGTTGCTGGACCTCGAACAACGCATGGATGCTATCTTCCAGCGATATAACGCCAGTTACCAGCCAGATCAAACGGAACGCACGGTGTTTGAGCAGGTGCAGCAGGATTGGGAGCGGTATGTGTATCTGACGCATACCCAGTTTATTCCCGCGAACCGCAACAGTAACACTGGCAATGTGCATCCCTCATTTGGTCGCCTGTCGCCGTTGTACGGCAGCCTGCAAACCAATATTCAGAAGGTTCGGGAACAGAGTCAGGCGCGTGCTGAGGCGGCGCGCGTCAGTGTTGAATCGGCGTATGCCACGTCGCGTTTTGTGATCGTCAGTGAGACCTTCCTGACGCTGGTGGTTTCTGCTGTGATCGGGTTGACCCTTTCGGGCAACATTGCGCGCCGTATTCGCACATTGCGCGATGCGACCGTTGCTGTTGCGCGGGGAGACCTGGACCAACGGGTGGCGCTGCGCGGCAGTGACGAACTGGTGTTGCTAGCGAACAACTTCAACCTGATGGTTGCCAGTTTGCGTCAGCAGCGCATTTTGCTGGAGGAGCGCAACGCCGAACTTTCGGCGAGCCTGGAGGCGCAGCGCAAACTGATGGACGATCTGGTTCAGCGGAAGCAGGCGGAAGAGGCGGCGCATCGCGCACAGGCGGCGGCAGAGGCGGCCAGTCACGCGAAAAGTATGTTCCTGGCAACGATGAGCCACGAATTGCGCACGCCGCTCAACGCTATCCTGGGGTATGTGCAGTTGTTGCATCTTGAAGCTCAAATGCGTGGTCGATCTGAGATGCTTCCCGACCTGGAACGCATCCGTTCAGCCGGTAAGCACTTGCTGACGATTATCAGCAACATTCTGGATTTCTCCAAGATCGAGCAGGGGAAGATGAATGTCGAGATCAACCCCTTCAGTGTGGATACGGTTGCCCGTGAAGTGATCGGGATCATCGAGCCGCTGGCGCGCAATCGAAAGAATACTCTGAACCTCGTTTGTCCGCCAGATGCTGGTATGATGCAGTCCGACGCTGGCAAAGTGCGTCAGATTCTCTTCAACCTGCTGAGCAATGCGGTCAAGTTCACCGAAGAAGGAACGGTCACACTGACCGTGGAACGTGAGCGCCACCCGGATGGCGATTGGGTGCAATTCAGTGTTGCCGATACCGGAATCGGCATTGCACCGGAACAGATGGCGCATCTCTTTCAACCGTTTTACCAGGTTCACCAGAACAGATCGCGCAATTATGGCGGTACCGGTCTTGGGTTGGCGCTGAGCCAGCAGTTATGCCGGTTGCTCGGCGGAGATATTCACGTAACGAGTGAGGTTGGGAAAGGATCGGTCTTTACCGTGCGTCTGCCTGCGTGCATCGATGCGGCGCACACGGCTGATGTGCGCCTCGATTTTGCGCATAGTGTGCGCTATGGCATCCCTGATGAACACCGGCTCACTACGACGTCATCGTCGCATATAACCACGTCAATAAGCGCGTAGTGTGGAGGAATACATGGCTACCGTTCTGGTCGCGGATGACTTTCTTGAGAATCGCGATATTTTGTGTCGGATGCTGCAACTATTCGGGTATCGGACGGTCAGCGCCGCGAATGGTGAGGAAGCAATTCAGATGGCGCTGGCTCATCGTCCCGATATTATTCTGATGGATCTGTCGATGCCAGTGATGGACGGCTGGGAAGCGACGTCCCGGATCAAGGCGCTCGATGAACTGCGCCACGTGCCAGTGCTAGCGGTCACTGGTCACGTGACTCCGCAGGAAATTCAGCGTGCAATAGACGCAGGATGCGTCGATTATGTGGCAAAACCGATCGATTTCGAGATACTGGTCGGAAAGGTGACTGCGCTCCTCCAGAATGGTCGTGACGGGCAGGTTTCATAGATAGCGCTGCACCGCCAGGGCTGCGCCGGGTTGTGTTACCAGGCGTCTGTAGTTTACCGTCACCCTTCCTCCACGGCGTTCACAGCGATCACCCGGCGCATGAACAGCGCCGAGTCCTTCAGGACACGGCGCTGCGTTGCATAATCGATGTAGATAATGCCGAACCTGCAGCTGTACCCGAATGCCCATTCGAAGTTATCCATCAACGACCAGACGAAGTATCCGCGCAGCGGAACTCCAGCTGTAACTGCCTCGTGGCAGGCGACCAGATGACGTGCAATGTAGCGGATGCGATCCGGGTCGTGAACACCGCCGTCGGGGCGATCTCATCGGGGCATGCGGCGCCGTTTTCGGTGATGTACAGAACGCCGGAGGCATATTCCGCGTGGAGTCGTTCGAGCAGACAGCGCAGCGAGTCGGGGTGGACTTCCCAGTCTGTGTGGGTGTACTCGCCTTCGGGTCGTTCATGGGCGTACCCCAGATCGCCAGCCTGCGGGTCATCGCGCACTAAGAGCCTATCCGAAAAACTGGTATACTGATGATATGAGTACCGAATCAACATCCAAGCGTACGCGTGCGCGCACACCAAACAACAAGACCACGACCGGCTTTTGCATCTTGGACGAACTGTGGGCTGTACTGGAACCGCTCCTGCCGGTCCACGTGAACACCCATTGGTACCCATTGGTTTGGCGGCTGTCGTCCGCGCATGTCGGACCGCCGCTGTGCTGACGCAATCTTGTATGTCCTCCGCACCGGCTGCCAGTGGGCGGCGTTGAACGCGACAGACCTACGCCCCAAATCCACGGCCTATGATCGCTTTCGCGAATGGGTCGCTGCTGGCGTGTTCCTGAAACGCTGGCAGGTCGGCGTCGAACAGTTCGATGAACTGAAGGGCATTGACTGGGATTGGCTGAGGATGGACGGGGCGATGACCAAGGCGCCGCTGGGGGGAAAACAACCGGCCCCGATCCGACCGACCGCGGGAAAGCGGGTGTCACGCGGTCGGTGCTGACCGAGGGGCGTGGCGTCCCCATCGGTGTGGCGGTTGATGGCGCCAATTGCCACGCTATGAACCTGGTGCGTGCGACCATCGAGCGCATCGTCGTGGCGCGACCGGCGCCGACGGAGGAGCAGCCGCAGGGGATGTGCCTGGACAAAGGCTATAATGATGACGAAGTGCGCGCAACTGTGCGCGAATTTGGCTTCACGGCGCACATTCGCAGGTGTGGTGAGGAAGCGAAGGAGATCGCCCGTGAAGCGGGCAAGCGCGCGCGGCACTGGGCGGTTCCCCGCCGACAAAGACGGCTCAATCGGTCTCACCGCCTGCTAATACGCTGGGAGAAAAAGCCTGAGCATTATCTTGCCTTCCTCCACTTCGCCTGTGGCGTGATCGCCCTCTGTGCCGTCGGGTTATTCGGATAGGCTCTAAAACAAAATCCAACGCACATGATGCACGGACACATCTTTCGAATGAGTCAAACGTAAGCAAGTGAGTGCATCTTTTGCATGGAGCGCTGAACTATGCGCTGTCACAGCAGAATCTCCTTCCAGCGCGCAATGCTGACGAACTTGCGCAGCGATTGCAGGAAGAACCGCCGCCTTCGACGGATACGTCCCCCTTTTTATCCATGATGGCGTAGAACGTCCCGTTTGCCGTCCAAGCGATAAAATGGACCGATAACTCTATTATAGCGGCAAGAAGAAGCGATAGACGCCTAAGAATGTTCTTATCGTCGATGAATGTGGTTCTATTCACTTTTTGAGCGACGTCTACGAGGGAAGGGTGCATGACACGTGTATCGCCGATGAAGCGAAGTATACCCTTCCGGTAGGAAGTTTCTCGGATCAAGACGCTGGATTTCAAGGATTTAACCTGCCTGGCGTGCAGATCATGCAGCCAAAGAAGAAGCTGCGCAACGGAACCCTCACACCGCAGGAAAAGGAGGAGAACCGGCGTCTCTCATCCGTTCGTGTCCGTATTGAACATGGATATCAAGCAGTATCGGATTATTCACGACGTTATCCGTTTCAGTTGTCCCGAATTTCGAGATATGGTCGTGGAAATGCGTTGTGGGCTGTATAACTCCCGAAATCGACTGAAGAG
>JAGHYV010000161.1 GCA_017743475.1 Roseiflexus sp.
TTCAAATTCAAAGAGTGGGTGCGCGGCAGTCAAATCGTTCTGGTGCGTAATCCTGACTGGACATGGGGATCACCAATGTTTCGAATGACCAGTCCCCCTCTGCTCGAAGAGATCGTCTTTCGCTTTACCTCCGAAGCACAGACCCGGCTGGCAGCGCTGGAAGCAGGTGAAGTCGATTTTGTCGACCTGCTGCCATTCCAGGATGTTGTGCGCGTGCGCGCCGATCCTCGCTTTACCGTGACCGGTGTCCTGCTGCCCGGCATGCCACAGATGAACTATATGCATACCGGTCTGCCGCCGACGAACGAATTGAATGTACGAAAAGCAATCATCTATGCTACCGACAAGGAAGGCATCATCGAGAGCGTCTATTTCAACATGGTGGAACCGGCATACGGACCTCTGTCGCGTGTCTTTCCCGAGTATGAGCCAGCGCTGGAGCAGATGTATGAGTACAACCCTGAAAAGGCAATGCAACTGCTCGAAGAAGCTGGCTGGCGACCTGGACCTGATGGCGTCCGCGTCAAGGATGGCAGGCGCCTCGAAGTGGTTATCGTCGAGAATAAGGGTTGGAACGACTGGGTCTACGTGCTCCAGGCGAATCTTCAGGCAGTCGGTTTCGACGCAAAAGTTTTGACTACTCAAGGACCATCCAACACCGAGGCGATTGCCAGCGGAAAGTACCACTTGCCAGCTATGGGGGACGTGTTCGCTTCCGCCAGCCAGATGACGCGCGACTGGCACTCCGAAGGATACGGAACGTTCCCTTCGGGACATTTTCTGAAGGGTGAAGAAGGCGCCAGGCTTGATGCGATGCTGAAGGATGCAGAAAGTGAAATCGATCCAGAACAGCGCAAACAAAAGTATCGCGACATCCAGAGATTCATCATGGAGAACGCACTGATGGTGCCAATCTTCGAACTCTACTTCTACGTCGCCCACGCGAACGACTTGAAGGGATTCATTGTCGATGGCACTGGCTTCTATAAATATTTCGCATCAGCGTACTTCGAGTAGGTGCAGTTGGTGAGTTCAATGAGCGCATATCTGCTACAGCGCCTGCTCCTGACGATTCCGATCCTTCTCGGAATCGTCATCCTCACTTTTTTCATGGTGCATCTGACACCGGGAGATGCAGTTTCGGCGATGCAGGGTCAGATGAAGATGAGCGCCCAGCAGATGGAACAATTGCGGGAAGCGCTTGGACTGAACGATCCACTTCATATTCAACTGGGACGCTATCTGACGAAACTTATTCAGGGCGATCTGGGGCGATCACTCTTTGGGGGTCAACCGGTTGCGCTCCTGATCGCATCGAATATTGGGGCAACCGTCCAGTTGACCGTGGCGGCAATGGTCGTGGCAATCGTCATCGGCGTACCTCTCGGCATCCTTGCAGCCATCAAGCGTGGAACGCTCTGGGATGCTGCGTCGGTCATTATCGCAATGATCGGCGTTTCGATCCCATCATTCTGGCTTGGCCTGATGATGATCCAGCTCTTCGCGGTCACGCTTGGCTGGTTGCCTATTACCGAGAACCGCAGTGCACGCGGATTGATCATGCCAGCAGCAGCATTGGGGCTGGCGGAAGCAGCAATTATTGTGCGCCTGACACGCGCAACGATGGTTGAGATATTGAATGCCGACTATGTCCGCACAGCACGCGCAAAGGGGTTGCTCGACCATATCGTGCTCTGGCGTCACGCGCTTCGCAATGGCTTACTCCCCCTTATCACCATGATCGGCATGCAATTCGGAACCTTGTTAGGCGGCGCTGTTGTCATCGAAAATGTCTTCGCCAGACAGGGATTGGGAACGCTGGTGACACAGGCGGTCATCAATCGCGACTTTCCTGTTGTGCAGGGATGCGTTCTCGTAGCTGCGACAATGTATGTTCTGGTGAATCTCCTTGTTGATATCATGTATGTGGTCATCGATCCACGGATTCGTTATTCCTGAGCCGCGAACCGGCGCAGGTGACCGATGCCATGAGTCAGACAGCCCAACAACCATTGCGTGCAGGCAATGCTCCGATTGCTCTTCGTCCAGGAGCGAAGCGCTGGTATACCGCCTTCTGGCGTCATCGGTCACTTCTGGTTGGGTCAATCATCTTGTCGATCATTCTCATTGGCGTCGCGTTCCCTTCGCTTTTCACAGACCGAAATCCTGTCGTTATGAATATTCGGGACCGGTTACAACCGCCGAACCCGGTATATCCCTTCGGCACGGATCAGTACGGTCGTGATCTGCTGGCGCGTGTGCTCTATGGAGGACGCACCTCACTGGTCATGGGGGTTGTACCGATCCTGATAGCAGCCAGTACGGGCTGCGTGCTGGGGCTTCTGTCCGGCTATTATGGTCGCTGGCTCGATGCGCTTATCATGCGCGTGATGGATGTCTGGATTGCACTGCCGATTATTCTGCTGGCGCTGGCAATTGTGACTGCGCTCGGACCCGGATTGGTCAATATCATGATCGCTATCGGTATTGCATGGATCCCCTACTACACACGCATGGTGCGCGGTGCAGTCCTGTCAGTACGGGAGTATAGTTTTGTCGAAGCGGCGCGTGTGCTTGGATTGAGTGACGGACGAATCCTGCTACGGCATATTCTGCCAAACATCATCGTACCGCTGATTGTGATGTCTTCTATGGGTGTTGCCGGTGCTATTCTCACCGGTGCGTCCCTGAGCTTCATTGGTATGGGACCACAGGCGCCGACACCTGAATGGGGCTTAATCCTTGCCGATGGACGACAGTTCATTCGCATGGCATGGTGGATCGGTTTTTTTCCAGGCACAGCGATCGCCCTGACCGTTCTCGGCGCCAATCTGATTGGCGATGGGCTGCGTGACTGGCTTGATCCTCGTATGAAACTCTAACTGTGATTCGTGTCCCGGCACATGATCACGGTCGAACAACGGAGCAACGTCGTGAAAATCACCAGTGTCTCAACACGTGTCGTTCACGCGCGCATGCGCAACTGGATCTTCGTCAAGGTCGAAACTGATCAGGACGGCCTCTATGGTTGGGGTGAGGCCACGCTTGAATGGAAAACAAAAGGCGTCGTCGGGGCTGTCGAAGATATCAGCCGGCTCATCATCGGTGAAGATCCCCGACGTATCGAACATCTCTGCCAGATCATGTTCCGCCAGCATTTCTGGCGCCCAGGCATCGAGGGGATGACTGCTATCAGCGGTATTGAACAGGCGCTGTGGGACATCAAAGGCAAATGGTTAAACGTCCCGGTCTACGAGTTGCTCGGCGGTCGCGTCCGTGATCGGATACGGGTCTACAACCATCTTGGCGGGGGTGAGATGGAGCAGATGTATGAGACGACCGAACCTCAGGCGTTTGCAGAGCGTGCGCTTGCAGTCAAGGAGCGCGGTTACACGGCGCTCAAGTTCATGGCCGTGCCGCGCACTGAGCCAATTGAGGGAATGCGATCGGTGCGCTACGCTGAAAGTCTGGTACGCGCCGTCCGTGATGCGGTCGGCGACGATGTCGATCTCATGGTTGATCTCCACGCACGCTGTTCCTCTCCGGCGATGGCATTGCGATACTGTCGGGCATTTGAGCCGTATGGTCTGCTTTTCTTTGAAGAACCATGTCCGACCGAGGATGTTGAAGCAACGGCTCAGGTTACCCGCGCTTCCAATATCCCGATTGCCACAGGCGAACGGCTGATCGGACGCCACCAGTTCCGTGAAGTCTTTGAACGCCGCGCCTGCCATATTATTCAGCCTGACCTATCGCACTGCGGCGGATTGTGGGAAGGGCGTAAAATCGCTGCTATCGCCGAATCGTACTCAATCGCGGTTGCGCCGCACAATCCGAATGGTCCTATTGCGACTGCCGCTGCCGTTCATTTTGCTGCCGTTACACCAAACTGGATCATCCAGGAAGCCATCAGCAACGACGTGCCCTGGCGATATGACGTGGTTGATTCGGAGCACGCTGTCAAAGACGGGTATATTGCGATCCCATCACGTCCAGGATTGGGAATTGATGTGAACGAGCGTGAGGCGGCGCGCCATCCGTGGCAACCCGAACTGGTTCAGCGCTATTTTCACCCGGATGGTTCCGTTGCTGACTGGTAACTGGTCAGCTTAACCCATGCAGAGGATATTGTGCCTATGCGCTTGAAGGATAAGACTGCCCTGATCACAGGAGGAGCGACTGGAATAGGAGCAGCATGTGCATATCGTTTTGCCCAGGAAGGGGCGCACGTGGTTGTTGCGGATATCAACTGCGAAGATGGCATGCACACTGCTGCGTCCATTAGAGGGCGCTTCATCTTTTGCGACGTCGGCAAGGCCGATCACTGCCGACGAGCGGTGACAGAGACCGTAGCGCACTATGGACGTCTGGATATTCTGGTCAATGCGGCTGCCAGACTTGATGGTCATTTCAATGCGGTTGAAATGACAGAAATGGAATGGAGAAACCATCTGGCAGTCACGCTCGACGGAGTCTTCTACTGCTCAAAGTATGCTGTGCAGGAGATGCTGAAGACTGGCGGCGGCTCGATCGTCACAATTGCTTCGGTTGAGGGCATGATCGGCGCCGCCGATCATGTCGCCTATGTTACAGGAAAAAGCGCTCTGTTCGGACTCACACGTTCAATGGCGATTGACTTTGGCGCCCAGGGCGTTCGGGTGAATACCGTAAGTCCTGGCATTATCGACTCGAAACGTCCTGATATCGAGCGCCTCAAACAGGACCCATCAGTAATGCGCTTCTGGCGCGATATGACAGTGCTCGGTCGCATGGGTCGCCCCGACGAAGTTGCTGCCGCTGTTCTCTTTCTTGCGTCTGACGAGGCATCGTACATTACCGGGCAGAACCTGGCGGTTGATGGCGGCTGGACAATCGGACATCCGTCTCTGCATCGTTCGCTTCAAAAGTGAGTGTACATCGGGGTGCCGATAACTCTCAACATATGGTTGTTGAGTAATTACTCCGCTCTCGCCCGCGCAGGCGGGCTTCG
>JAGHYV010000162.1 GCA_017743475.1 Roseiflexus sp.
ATTGAAACGCAAAAAGTATGCTGAAAATCAAAGTAAACATTGATAAAGTCTATTACAGACCTTCTCCAAAGCTTACTAAAGCCTGAGCATGTATTCTTAGATATTGGATGCAACGTTGGCTGGTTTTCTTTGATCGCGGCTTCGATTCTAAAAAAAGGCAAAGTGATTGGAGTTGAGCCCAATCAAAACAATCTTCAACTCCTTTACCGAAGCATGATCGAGAACCAGTTTGATAACATGGTCATCTACCCATATGCAGCGACTGACAGGTCAAGGATACTTCAAATGAGCGGATATGGCCCTTACGCATATGTCCATTCCATCTTCAAGGATGCTGGTTTTACATATGTACAAGGCATTGCGATCGATGAATTAGTGCGTGATGAGAGCAGACTGGACGTTATCAAAATGGATATTGAAGGCCATGAACCTGTAGCGCTTCAGGGTATGAGACGAACGATCGCCAGATATAGGCCGATTATCGTCTCTGAGTTTCATCCCAAAGCTATAAGGGAGTATTCCAGGCAGGAACCTCAAGACTACCTGGAAGCACTTGTTAGCATGGGGTATAGCCTTTCGGTGGTGGAACCGACCGGCAAGGTAATCGACTTTATCGATCCATCTGAGATTATGACCCATTGGCGCAATCTAAACCTGCAGTTTGACAGCAGAGATGCTATGCATCTCGATATACTTGCCAGGCCATCAAACCCTACTGAGCATTCGCTGTAAGCGAGAGATGGCAAGCCCCGCCGCCCAGCATCGCGTGCATCTGACTCGCCTGGGCTGTCGCAGCATGTGAAGCATAGCGTTGGGCGGCTGTATCCAAACAGGACGAGGAATGCCTTGTTATCCTACGAGACGGCCGGAACAGGACACCCGCTCCTGCTGATACACGGCGCCCTTGTCAGCAGGAGAATGTGGCGTGATTCAGATCGCCGAATTCAGCAAGACCTATCAGGTAGTTGCCCCCGATCTCCCAGCGCACGGCGACTCACCCGAAGCCATTGGACCGTACACTACAGCGTGTCTTGCCAACGCGATCATTGACCTGCTTGATTTCTTGAAGGTCGAACGAACCCATGTGTGCGGGCACTCCCTTGGCGGGATGGTTGCACAGCAATTGGCCGCTTCTCGCCCCGAGCGAGTAGCCAGACTTGTCCTGGCAGAGACGGCTTTCAGCACCCAGAGCTCGCGTGGGAACGTGTACAAACCTGGATGGCGATCTCGTTTATGAAGGTGATCCCACAACGTATGCTTGTGGCCCTGTCAGCAAGGCAATATGCGAGAATACATCCTGGCGTTGCTCTATTCATCAAGCATGGAGATGGGGCGCTACGACCGCGAGACTGCAATCCGAGTCATGAGGGCGGCGCTTGACTTTGACGGCATAGGTTTGCCCAACCACTCGCTCCAGCCGACGTCCGCCTTTGGTAGCGCGGCTCAGCCGCAGATCGTTGGGCAGCACCATCATCGCTCGTCTCCATTTGATGTCCAGTTCCTGACCACGGTCAACCCTCGTCCCGCAGCCCAACGCTTATTCACTTCCTCTGCCGCAGAAGTGGTACAATGAATGTCGTGACACTGGGCCAATCTCCCGCCCGATGATGCGCTGGAACGTTGCGGGCATATGCGCTTTACTATTCTCAGCGACATCACTGAGGTCGAGACGATTGCGCTCAATCGTGGCATTCGCGAGGTCGCGCGTTTGCGGAAACAGTATGGACGTGGACGGTGGCGGAAGCGCAAAGGGGTCGCTACAGTGCTGCTTGCCGATGGAACAACGCGCACGGCTGAACTCCACTGGTACGAAGCCGCTGGGATTGGACCGAAGGAGTACAAGATTAAGCGATTCCTGGACTAGCCTATGATACCGCTAACTGCAACTGAGCCGCGCTTCGCGATCTGCATTGCGAATACGGACTATCCCGCCGCCTTGGAAGTGCGGAAAATCTATCAAGTCCTGCCGGATGCCGATGCTGCCCAGCATCAGTATCTCCGGATTATTGATGAATCGGGCGAGGATTACCTGTACCCAGCGGCCTATTTTGTGTTGGTTGATCTACCAAAAGAGGTCCAGGAAGCGCTCCTCAAAGCGGCATAAGAGCCTATCCGAATAATCCAGCGGCACGCACAGCGATCACGCCGCAGGCGAAAAGGTTCCAGTTTTTCGGATAGGCTCTTAGTTCGACTTTATCCATTCGGTAGACGAAAAAGGGGAGGCAGGGTACGCTTAACTGGAACCCGACTGCCAGGAAGGGACCAGCGATGCGCAACCTGCCACGAGCGATGATACCGATCCTCCGCCAGTTCGAGCTGCTGTTGAGCGAGCGCGTATGGGAATGGGCGAAGGTCCTGCTCATCGGCGCCATCCTGGCGCCTGGCAAGCGCACCGTCACTGCGGCGCTGCGCGTGATGGGACGGAGCGACGAGGCGCAGTTCCAAAACTATCACCGCCTACTCAACCGGGCGGTCTGGTCGCCCTTCGCCGCCAGCCGCATCCGGCTGCGCTTGCTGGTCGATGCCTTTGCGCCATCCGACGTACCTGTCGTGCTCGGCCTCGACGACCATATCGAGCGCCGACGGGGCGCAAAGATCACGGCCAAGGGCATGTATCGCGACCCCGTGCGCTCCTCGCGTTCGTTCTTTGTCAAGACCAGTGGCCTGCGCTGGGTGAGTATGCTGCTGCGCGCGCCTATTCCGTGGGACGAGCGCGTGTGGGCCTTGCCCTTTCTGACCGTCCTGGCGCCGTCCGAGCGCTCCCGCCAGGAGCGCGGCAAGCCGCACACGCAGCTCACCGATTGGGCGCGCCAGATGATCACCCAAGCGCAACAGCGGCTGCCCGAACGCTTGCTGGCGGTCGTGGCCGACCGTTCCTCCGCTGCGCTCGAGTTGTTGGCCGCCGGTCAGGGCGTGCCGCAGCCGGTCAACCTGGTCACGCGCCTGCGCCTGGATGCGGCCTTGTACGACCCAGCCCCGCCGCCGACCGGTCAGCGCGGGCGACCACGCACGAAGGGCGCACGTCAGCCCACCCTGGCGGCCCGGCGCAGCGCCCCCGCGACGAACTGGCAGGACGCCACGGTGCGCTGGTACGCCGGCACAACGCGCACCGTGCGGCGGGCATCGGCAACAGCGGTCTGGTAGCACAGTGGCCTGCCGCCGGTCGCCATCCGTTGGGCGCTCATCACCGACCCCGATGGCAAGTTCGCGCCCCAGGCGCTGCTGAGCGCCCACCTCGAGGCTCCGCCAACCGAGATCGTCGCGTGGTTCGTGCAGCGCGGGCAGCTGGAAGTGACCTTCGAGGAAGCGCGCGCGCACTTGGGCATCGAAACCCAGCGCCAGTGGTCGGATTTGGCGATTCTGCGCACCACGCCGCTGCTGTTGGGGCTGGTCTCGCTGGTGTGTCTGTTCGCCCATCAGCTGCTCCAAGGCCGGGAGATGCCGGTGCGCCAGGCGGCCTGGTATGCCAGGGCGCGACCAACCTTCAGCGACGCCTTGGCCTTTGTCCGCCAGCGCCTCTGGCCGGCCACGATTTCTTGGATGTCGCCCGAGGAAGCCGACATGGTCAAAATTCCGAAGGCATTGTTCGCTCGCCTGACCGACGCCCTCGCCTACGCCGCGTGAGCGGCGCAGATGGATAAAGTCGAACTTAGCACATCGGGTCGCATGACTGTTTCGCGTGTCGGAACGACGAACCTTGTGCGACAGGGTGGTTCCGCTCGCCGCCTGGCGACTGAAGTCGCGGCTGGCAGGCGGGAAGCCCGCCTGCGCGGGCGTGAGGGAGCGCATCCCGCTCGCCCGTAGACAAGCCCGTCGGACTTCCACGTCTTAGAGCCTATCCGAAGAATCCGGCGGCGCGCACGGCGATCACGCCGTAGGCGAAAAGGTTCCAGTTGTTCGGATAGGCTCTAATCTCAACATCAGGTTGACCAGCAAGAACACAACGAACGAGCGTTTCATCGTTCGCATTCTCCTATGGCAATCAAGCTGATCAACGATTGGGGTGTCTATCGACGAGATAGTCCCTCGATCTGCGGCGATGCGACGCCGCAACCCGGACAGATCTCCAGCACCCGCTTACCTTCCTGCAAATACGTACCTCAAATAGCGCCAGGTCTCGCCCACCACGGCATTGGGGTCATCAGCGCGTGAAGCATCGCCAGCCGGTGATCCATACGCAGTCAATCCTTCGTCGCGCGCGACCTTGAGGGCGGTGAGCATCGCTGGAGGATCGACGACGATGACAACCGATGAGATCCCTTGCGCACGCGCCATATTCGCCGCAGCGCGCAAGCCCTCGACCAGCGACGCGCTCTCTTCTTCGATGAGCAACACCTGCGGCGGCGCCCCTTGATCGATCAGATACTGGCGCGCACGCGGCGCGACCGTGACGCCGGTCAGAATAATGCGACTGACCATCCCACGACGGTAGAGATTGGCGGCATGATCACACTGCGCTTTTTGTTCAGATGTGAGCGCGCCGTCAACCGCCTCGCCTGGCACGACCGCAGCGCCAGCCGGGCGCGCTTCATCACGTCCGCTCTGCACGACAACCATTGCTGCCGTCAGCCCCAGCAGCAGGAGAGCGCTCGTCAGCACTGTCGCAATCCCGCGACCGAGAGCGATGAGCGCACGGGTCACCGTCTTCAAACGTGGATGCCGGTTCACTGGATGCCTCGTTTGCCCGGTTTTCATAAGGCGATCGCCGGCGTCAGGAGCTCCTGTCAGAACGGTTGAGGTGCGGGTGTCTTCGTCGAGTCGCACACCCATCCGCTGCACATTGACAGCCGTCATCTTCACTCCAGGCGATTGGTATAATATACGGCAATTCGACACCTGTTGCTGAAGAGAACCCACCATGACCGACGAACCAAAACGCGCGCTTGTGATCGGCGCCCATCCCGACGACAAC
>JAGHYV010000005.1 GCA_017743475.1 Roseiflexus sp.
TGTGGACATCCACATTGTTCTCGATCAGCCACTGGGTCAGATCACTTAACTTTGATCGAGCGTCGCGCCGCACCTGCGGCGACACAATCAGCCAGCAATGGCGCAGCGCGCGCCCCGGTTGATGCCATTCGAGAATCGCCCGCTCCGGTCCGTGGGGACGCAACCCGACCGGCAACACCAGCGCGCTGTGCGGCTCGATGCGCTCCGCCGGGATCACGTCAATGGTCTGCATCTTCCTGGCGTTCCCTTCGATCACCCTGCGCACGCCCCAGACGAGGAAGGGAAAGATCAGCGCCGAACCGACGATGATTCCGATCAATGTGGTCGGTTGCGCGCCAAACATCAGCAGCACCAGTTCGTAGAGTGCGTTGCCGAGCATAGACAGCACCAGCGACGCGACAATGAACAGCGCTGGTGCGCGCGAGTCGAGAAACGGCGCCAGAAAGTCACCCAAACGACCCAATTTCACGTTGTCCTCCAGGCTGATCAGCATCGGTTGCGTAGAGCGCAACCATACGTTGTGCGCTTTCGCGCATCATATCCACCAGTTGCGCCGGTTCGATCACGCGACAATGCTCACGATAGCGCATCAATATCTGGTGAGCGCGCCACAGATCGTTCGTGACTGCTGTCACCTCCGCCGAACCATCGTCAGCGTAGGTGATCTCGCTTTTCGGGAACCAGTGCGCCACATCGCGCGTGCGCGCCACCGCTGGCGCCAGCCAGTAGCGCAACGCATACGTCGGTCGCTGGTAGTCGTGGCGCAGCGCGTGCGGCAGGCGTCGCACACTGTCGGGAACAATGCGATCAAGGCGGTAGAGCACAAATCGCTTGCAAAGCGCCGGAACATCGCTCTGGAGGCAGAACGCATCCAGGTAGGTGTGTCCCTCGCGATAGACGATTTCGAGCGGGGCGACCCGATGGTGCAGCGCAGCGCCATCGGGAGTGTGCGGCGAGCGGTAGTCGAACTCGATTTCGCACTTCCTGATCACTCCTTTCAACAGATTCATCATCCTATCGACGCCACGCGCTGGCGCACGTGGACGATCAACCCGCGGCGATGCGGTCATTTCACGCAACTGATTGCGACGTTTTTCCGGCATGAGAAGCGTTATGCGTTCCAGGAAGGTGCGGATCTGCCCGGCAAGCGGAAGATCACTCTCGCTATACGCATCGATCAGGAACGCCACTGCATCGATCTCCTCGTCTGGCAGGTCGAGCACCGTCAGGTCTCCCGGAGAAACTAGCACATATGTACCATTTCGCTCACGCCGAATATCGCAGTTATACTCCCGACGTAGCGCAGCAATGTCGTGACGCAGCGCCGCTGCCGCATCGGGCGGATAGATCCCATCAGGCACATCAGGAAATGCGGCATTGGCGTCAGCGATTAGAACACGCCCCGTTGCCGATCCTCGAATGAGACGTTGCACCAGAAAAAGACGCCGCCGATAGATGAGTTGAGAACTGCGCTTGTTACCGCCGCGTCGAGAGCGTTCGACCATGATCACCTCCTTATGCTGCAAGTGAAACGAACTGATGGACACGCTCCCACTCCTGGCGCGACCTGCCGATCAGCGCAAAGAAGCGATCCAGCAATTCCTCAACAACATCGGCGAACTGTTCGTACTCCGAGAACGAAATCGGGCGGAACCCGTGTGCCAGGATACTGGTATTGCGCACATACGAGCGCTGACGAATATTGCCGATATTCCATCCGCGCACCAGCGGATCGTCGAGCGCCTGGAGCAGCATATAGCCATCGAATAGTGTAATCGAGCGGTCTGGCGTGGGAAGATCGTACTGCCTGCGGAACCCTTGAGCACGCTGCACCTGCCGGTAGCGATCATCGAGGTCAGGGACGTGCCGTAAGGCAGCATCAAACAATGGTTCTGCCGTCCAGACACCATAGGTCGCCAGGCGATGCTGCGACAGCAATTCCAGACAGCGGTAGCGCATTAGCGCTGCAACATCGTAGCGTTCCTGAGCTGCACGGCGCAGTGCGGCGCTGTGAAGCGAACCGAGCAACGCCAGCGCCTGATTCAGATCGCGTAGTGCCGTCAGCGCATCGGCTGGCGGAGTCCTGCGCTGGGTCAGACGTTGGTTGATGGCAGTTAACTGCGCCAGCGTCTCGCGCTGCGCCTGCAACACACCCCGCACCGGTCGCAGATCGGTGGGTAGATCAGCGCACGCCAGCACGCGGTCGAGCGCCTCGCCCGCTCGATGGGGCACAAACCCGTCCCATGCGAGATACGCTGCCGCGAGATCAGCATAGATCGCATAATCGGGATTATCCGGCACCCGCTGCGCCAGATCGCGGAAGATCTTCTCAGCGCCGGCGTAATCATGGTTGTTATGTAAACGACGTGCCTCAGCTGCCTCCAGGTCGCCGAAGACAGTGTACGGGTCTTCCGGTGTCGCGAGGCGCTGCGTGCCGGGCACCGGACGACCATCGGCATAATCGCTATCGACATAGACTGCTGTCAGACGCAGCACATGTGCTGCTTTTGCCAGCCCGACGGTCATTGTCGATTTACCGCCAGTCAGATCGACGGCAATCTCGTGGCGCTCTAGGTCGCGCCAGCGATCAAGAACCGTCCGCAACCCAGTGTAGACGCGCAGCACACTAGAATAATCGCCATCCGGACAGAACCAGTCATCGGGTGAACAGCGCAGCGGCGCCTGATCGGCAACCTGCGCGAGTCGTTGACGCACCTCGTCCAACTTTGGACGGGATTGATCGGTGAGCAAAAACGCGACCCGCTCAGGGTTGAGACCGGCGATCAGGAGCGCTGGCGTATCTGCCTGAAGCGTACCGACCAGCACCAGACCGCGAAATGCATACCCGCCCACGGTGGCGCGAAAGGACGCGAAAATATCAGGAAAAGGGATCCGCTCATCAGACGCCGTCATCACCACACCTCCCACCACACTGGATGCGTCTGCTGAAGAGTATACATCCAGAAGCCGTCACAAACGTGACGGACAGCAGGAAGCAGCGATGCACCATCGCAAAGGACGCCGACGTCGCGCGTGCACGAGAGAAGCACTCTGCTTGTTCTGGGCACGCTCAAGAACCCTGCGCGGGCAGCGGGTTAAAATAGGTATAGACCAGTCGCGAAAACGCAGCAATCGTGGACATCATAACCCGGTCGGGTACCGGTGCATCGCCCGCAGCAATAGGACGATATACATAAATTGCTACCACATAGTCGCCGCCAGGGGAACGCACAATTCCTACATCTGCCTGCATATCACTGATCCAACCGCTTTTGTGCTCAACTCTTACCCCTTCAGGAATACCGGCAACCATACGTCGTTTGTCACCATTTTCAGCAAGGCGATTGAGCATCTCGAGGCATCGTTCTGGCGTGAGGGTATCACCGAACTTCTCCAGCAGCATTCCTTCACCGCGCGCGCAGCGATCAACTTCGACGTATAGGCTCGCCATTTCACGTGGCGTAGTGCGCAGGTAACGTCCCGCATTAGTGTACGGCGGCTTTCCGCCGCGGGCAGGACCCGCTCTCACCTTCAGTTTCCTCAGTTTGATATAGTCCTGCGCTTCGAACGGTACATACTGAAACGTTTCGGGGAAGCCAAGATCGGCGAGCAGCGCGCTCATTCGCTCAGCGCCGACGATGGCATCCTCGGTGCCGACGCCGCCGATCGACGCGGCAAGGAGTGCATTCGCTGCCAGATTGTCGCTCTCGACGATCATGTTGCGCAATGCGGTTTGCTGCTTTTCAGTGAAATTGGGGAGGTTGATGTAGGCGTTGAGCATGATTGGCATTTTGATCGTGCTGGCGGCGGCAAACGCAGTATCGGGATTGAGTGCAGCAACGACTTCGTCCTGCGCCAGATCGTAGACATACACACCGATCACCCCGCGCCAGGCATCAGCCATCTCCTGAAGCTGTTCTTGGAGCATCTGTGGGTCTGGACGTGCTGCGATTCCGCGTCGCGGGGTCAGCGTCAATGTCACACGCCGCGGCGCGCCGACAGAGCGCAGGCGGTCGTCAATCTGCTGCATGGCGCTTTCGATATCGATGGCCAATCCGCCTTCCATGACAAAGCTGCGCGAAATCACAGTGACTCCGGTGATAATCGAAAACTGCGTTGGAGTGCTCGCCTGTTCGTTTAGCGTTGTCAGCGCTTCGCGCAGTTTTGCTTTATCGTAGACCACCCGCAAGGGGATGCGCCTGCCAGCTGGCGCCGCGCGCGCAGCGTCGATCATCGCATCGAGATCCAGACGCATATCAATATCTTCAACACGCAGCAGAAGTTTCCGATCACCGGCGCGAATATCGAGCGGGCGTAGCAATGGTGCCAGGCGCATCGTCAATTCGCGCCGCGCCTCGGTGGGCGTCAGCCCGCCGACCTCGATACCTGCGATATAGACCCCCTCTGCCAGACGCGGCTCTGGCGTGGCGGTAGGCACAGGAGTTGGTGTGGGAAGCGGTGATGGAACTGGGATCGCCGCGGCGTCCGGCGTTGGCAACGCTACAGATGATGGGGTCACCGATTGCACTGCTGGTGTCCTGCATGCAACCAGCAGCATCAGTCCGATGAAAAGATACCACCTGCGCAGCAACGCGGCGTGCGCTCGTGTCGTGTCGTTCATGAACGAAATGCCTTGATGAAGCGTCCCGTCTTAGACAGGGTACCTGAAAGGTAGAACCTGCTATCTGAATCCTTCGCTGCTGTTTGCGTCAGTGGTATACTACCACATATTCACGCGATGACGTGCGCAACTGTATGATTACGACCCTTCCTGAACGGATCGCAACACTGTCACCAGCGGATCGTGCGCGGTGCGAACGTCTCTTTTTCGTCCAGCGTGTCGAAGGGCAGGTGATAATACCGCCTGCAATGGAGTCTTGGGTAAACGCCAGTTTTGGCGCGATCGACCGGGTGCGTCACCAGACGATCATACGGGTTGTCAACCGTTTCACCCTCGAAGGAACGCTCTTCAACCCGCTGCGCGCCCTGCGACCAGCAGGAGCAGTGGCGAGTGACGAGGAACTGCAGGCCTGGATTACTGCCGAGTTGAACCACCTCAACTTCTTCGCGCACCCACTCGATGCTACCAGCGCCGACGTGTTTGGACGCATCCGTGGTCGCTTCTGTATTAGCGCGTCGAACATCGCCAAATACGATGGCTGGCACGGGCTGGTAATCTTCGATGAACCGCATCCCCTCCGATTCAACCGCGATCAGTTCGCCGATTACCTGGATGTTGCGCTGCGCTGGCTCGAAATGGCTCACCGACACGATCCCCAGGCTATCTACCCGATGATCACCTGGAACTGCCTGCCGCGCAGCGGCGCCACCATTGCCCATGGACACATGCAAATGTCACTAGCGCGCGAGATGCACTACACCCGTCCGGAACTCTGGCGGCGCGCCGCGCTTCAGTACGGTGGCGTCGAACGCTACTTCGACGATCTGGTGATGACCCATGCCAGCCTGGAACTGCTGATTGCCGATACGCCCGATGATCAGATGTTCGTCCATCTGACACCACTGCGCAACCGTGAAGTCATTGCCCTGCTATCATACTCATCATCGTCGCCCTCCCTCGTCGAACGTCTGACAGCACTGATCTACCCAACGCTGCGAACAATGATCGACTGCCAGGGCGTGCGCGCTTTCAACGTTGGAATTGCGCTACCACCCTTGACCGATGCGACCGGGGCGTGGAGTCGCATGCCAGTCATTGCGCGCCTCGCCGACCGTGGACCGGCGCTGAGTGTTCGTAATGACTGGGGAGCGATGGAACTGTTCGCTACTGGCTGCGTCACGGTTGATCCGTTCGAGGTGGCGACCACGCTACGCCGAACATAAGATCCCAACACTCACGCCTCCGGTCGCGTGCCGAGCGTTACGTCAAGCGACAGTTGATCACCATCGCGCAGCACCTCGAGCGTCACGACATCGCCCGGCTTGTACTCTAGCAACAACGCGCGCAGCGATTGTCCTGGGCCGATTGGCTTACCGTTGACCTTTGTCACAATGTCACCTCTGCGCAGACCCGCGCGTGCTGCCGGTCCACCCGGCTCGACGGACGCGATCAATGCACCAGCATTGACCGGCAGATTATTATCGAGCGCCAGCATTGCATCGATAGTACCGAAGCGCACGCCAAGGAAAGGATACACAACCTTGCCGTTCGCAATCAACTGCTCACTCACCCGCTTTGCAATCGCACTTGGCACTGCAAAGCCAAGCCCTTCAGCAGGCGCTGCCCCTAACCCGCCGCCGCGCACGACAAGGGTGTTGATGCCAACCACTTCACCCCGCAGATTGATCAACGGACCGCCACTGTTTCCGCTATTGATCGCCGCGTCAGTCTGGATCAACCCTTCGGGCGCATTGCCGCCAAGTGAACGGTTCAGCGCACTCACCACGCCGACGGTTACGGTGTTGCGGAAATCACCCAGCGGGCTACCGATCGCAATCACTGTTTCGCCGGGTTGCAACGCATCGGAGTCGCCCAGCACTGCAACTCCCGGCACCGGACCATCAACCTTGACGACTGCCAGGTCCATCAACGGATCAGCGCCGATCAGTTTCGCGTCGCGGCGTGAACCATCATAGAAGATCACCGAAAGCGAACGGTACCCCTCGATCACATGATTGTTTGTAAGAATGTAGCCATCGGCGCTAATGATGACCCCTGAACCGCTCCCACGACGCACCGAACCACCTGGCTGATCCGGAAACGGAAACGGCAGATCGCCAAGCAACGGTGATGCTCGCGCGCCAGATGCCAACGTATTGACAATTGTGACAACTGCTGGCGACACCTTCTGGACAGCCTCGACCACCGGCGAGGCGGATGCTCGCGCAACCGGAGCAATGGTTGGCGCTGGTGCAATCGTTGGTGCTGGTGCCGTCGCATTAGTGGGAGCGACCGTGGGCGCTGGCATCGATACCGGAACGGTCGCAGGACTCGTCGGCTGCGCTGCGATACGCTCTATCTGCTGCTGCGTCACGTACCAGGCAACGCTGCCGCCTGCTAGCGCGCCAATCAGCGCACCGATCAGCAGCGTTGCAACTGCGCCAAAGATCAGAGCAAATTTTGTTCCACGCTCCATAGAGCGACCTCCTATGCTATGCTTTAGCGTAAAGTATGCGCTCTCGATATAAACACAATGTTAGACCAGCATAAGAAACTGCTTAGTCTTGATCACCGGTAGTAAAAGCGTCGTTGCAAGTTGGCGTAGAACTGCGTATGCAGTATAATGTTCAAGAGTATACATTGCAGGCCGCCTCCGCGATACGTGATCGATGGTTGACCGATGGAAGAAATTCTGATCATCGATGACAGCAAGCAAATCTGTTCTCTGCTTGCTGACCATGTATTGCCGGAGCTTGGTTATGCTTCAACGATTGCGTACACCGGACGTCAGGGGCTGAACTGCCTTCGTCAACGCACTCCTGATCTCATTCTCCTCGATCTTCAACTTCCGGACATCAGCGGCCTCGACCTGTTGCGCCTGATTGCCCAGGAAGGGTATGACGTGCCCGTTATCCTTATGACAGCGCACGGATCGGAAGCGATCGCAGTGGAAGCGTTTCGTCTGGGAGCGCGCAACTACCTGATCAAGCCATTCAGCGAGACCGAAGCGCAGGCAGCGATCAATCAGGCGCTGCGCGAACGGCGTCTCAAGCGTGAAAAAGAGCAACTCACCCGTAACTTGCGGCAGCGCGTGCAGGAACTGACCGTCCTCTACTCGATCGGCAAATCGGTTAGTTCACTGCTTGATCTCGAAGAATTGCTGGTGCGTATCGTCGAAGCTGGCGTTTACATCACGCGCGCCGAGGAGGGTTTTCTGCTGCTGCGCGATCCGCATGCCAACGAACTCTACCTGCGCGCAGCGAAGAATCTTGGTGAACAGCGTGCCCAAAAAATGCGCATGCCAATTGACGATAGCCTGGCCGGTCAGGTGATTCGTACCGGAAGACCGATCCGCCTGGATAGAGCTGTCGCTGGCGCACAGTTGAAAGTCATCACCGGCTTCCTGGTGCGCGCAATTCTTCAGGTGCCGCTGATGGTTGGCAATCAGGTGATCGGCGTTCTCGCTGTCGATAACCAGCAATCGGAACGCACCTTCAGCGATAATGATCAATACCTGCTGTCCGCGCTTGCCGATTATGCCGCGATTGCGATCGAGAACGCACGCCTCTATCAGCAGGTCAAACAGAGCGAAGCACGCTACCGTGACTTGTTCGACAATGCCAATGACCTGATCTTTACCCTCGACCGACAGTTCAACCTGCGCAGCATCAACAAAGTCGCCCCGGCTATCACCGGGTATGCTCAAAACGATCTGATCGGTCGTCCGTTGCGCGAGGTGAGCTTCAGCGATACCTGGACCTATGCAGAGCGTCTGTTCAACGATGTGCTGCGGGGGCAGAGTGTTCCGCCGTTTGAGTTGCAGATCCGGCGCCACGATGAAGAGATTGCCGTACTTGAAGTCAGCGCGCGGTTGATCCGCGATGGCGATGGTGTTGAAGCGATCCACTGCATTGCCCGCGATCTGACCGAGCGCCGCCGTCTCGAGGAACAACTTATCAGATCGGAGAAACTCTCCGCCATCGGTCAACTGGTTGCTGGCGTCGCACACGAGGTCAACAATCCGCTGACCAGTATCAGCGGTTATACTCAACTGATGTTGCGCGATACCAGCCTGCCGCCAGCGATCCGCGAGGATCTGCAGCACATCAACACTCAGGCAGAACGCGCGGCGCGTATCGTGCAGAACCTCTTGATGTTTGCCCGCGAACATAAGCCGCAGCGTGTGCCCGTTGATATCAACCAGGTGCTGCAAAGTACCCTCACCCTGCGCGCTTATCAACTGCGTGTCGATAACATTACGGTCGTCACCGATTTCGACCCCAACCTGCCACAAACGGTGGCAGACCCGCATCAGTTGCAGCAGGTCTTCCTTAACCTGATCAACAATGCGCACCAGGCAATGATCGAGCGCGGCAGTAAGGGAACACTCACGCTGCGTACTTCAGTTGAGCGACGCATCAGCGAGGGCGGTCGCGAGGAAACCTGCATCCGTGTCGCCGTGAGCGATACTGGCATTGGTATTCCGCCACGCAACCTGAATCGGATCTTCGATCCGTTCTTTACAACCAAGCCGATCGGACAGGGAACCGGATTAGGATTGTCGATCTGCTTCGGCATTGTTCAGGAGCATCACGGTCGCATCTGGGCGGAAAGCGAGGTTGGCGTCGGAACGACGATGTACGTTGAACTGCCGCTCAACGATATCCATGCGCTACCGACGACAACGTCCATTGACTCAGAACCCGCGTCTACCGAAGAAGAACCTCTTCCCGAAGAGTCGAACGGCGGTGCTGCGATTCTGGTGGTTGACGATGAAGAGGCGGTCAGCGCATTACTGGCGCGGCTGCTCACCGATCTCGGTCATCGCCCGACTACGGTTGCCAGCGGTGAAGCTGCGCTCGCTGCAATTGCGCGCCAATCGTTCGACCTGATTTTGACCGATATCAAAATGCCCGGTATGACCGGCTTCGAACTATACCAGCATATCAGGGATCATAACCCACACCTGGCACAGCGTATCATCTTCATCACGGGCGACACAATCAGCGCATCGACGCAGGCGCGCCTCGCGCAGACCGGCAATCCCTACATCGCCAAACCGTTTTCTATTGAACGTCTTGAAGCGCTGGTGAAGGCATGCCTTGCGCCCCAGTCGGCGGATCATCTACCTGCGCCCTGAATGGCGCCGATCAACAGTGCACGATACTCCTGCCCTGTCATTTCCGCCGCTCTGTTTCACCCGCTGCACACAAACGATTCAAGTGTGCGATAATGAAACATGGAAGACACACTATATCCAGTCGTACTATAGAGGGGATCGAGGTCGTGGAGCCAGTTGCAGCAATAGCCGTCGATAACCGTCAGGGCGCCGCTCAGATTGCCGAACAGGCCGCCGATCTGATGATCCGTCGTGCGGAAGCCAGCCGAGCATCGTCGCCACAGGAATTCCGCCGCGACCTGCGCGACTTTGGATGGTCGCTCATCCACGCACAACCAGTGATGGCGCCGCTGGTCAATCTGGTTAATCGAGTTCTGTGGGCGATTGAAGAGCCGCAGTCGCTGCAAGACTTGATCCGCGCCGTTGTGGAGGTTGCGGAAGGTTTCAAGCATCAGTTGCGCCAGCACGCGCTGCACGTCGCTGAGGGTGCGTTGACACTGATTTCGGATGGTATTACCATCGTTACCCTGTCGTACAGTACTACTGTGCAACACGCGCTGCGTCATGCACAACGTGCAGGGCGCCGCTTCCGCGTCGTGTGCGGCGAGTCGCGCCCGATCCTCGAAGGTCGTCAGACGGCAGCAATCCTGGCGGAGTACGGGATTCCTACCCAACTGGTGATCGACGCTGAATTGCCAGCCCATATCGCACAGGCGCAACTGGTGATCGTGGGCGCCGATATGCTCAGTACCCAGGGATTGGTCAACAAAGTCGGCACTTACGGTATGGCGCTGGCGGCGCACGCAAAGGGGGTCGGGTTCTACGCGCTCTGCGGTAGCGAGAAGTTCGTGCTGCCCGGTTTTCGTCCCCTTGAACAACTCGATCGCCCCCGCAGCGAGATCTGGGCGGAAGCACCGCCCAACGTGCATATTCGCAACCGCTATTTCGATGTGACACCGCTCGAACTGCTGTCGGGCATTGTAACTGAACGCGGGGTCTTGCCAGTTGCTGCCATCGAAGCATGGCTCGCGTCGACGCATCTCCACCCGGCGCTGGCGCACGAACAGCAGGGCCAGATGGTAGAAACACCTTGATTTAGAACGAGTGTTCGACTATAATGTCCTCACCTCAATCACATAACGAACGCGGAGATCAATCGCCTGCGCTTAACCTGGCGTCAATTGCAGGAGTCAGAATCCCGCCATTGCTTGAACAGGTGAGGAGGTCTATTATGGCTGTCACGAGTCGGGCTATTCGCGCGGGGCGTCGCGCCTGGAGCCGCAACCACCGGATGCAGCGCATTGCATACGCCGCACTCTACGGAACGGCGCTGATACTTGGCGCCCTGGCAATCTACGCTCTGATCGGTGCCGCACTTGAGCGGATCACGACAATGATCGACGATATACGCTACGGCTATCCGCGCACGATGCACGTTCAAGCGTTCGTCGGTCACGGCGAAGATGCTGGTCAACCGACGCATTTGATTGCAATCAATCTTAACCGGCAGGTGGTTGTGCTGGAACTGCCCGGCGGTGATCCGTCGCAGGTGCGCTCTATCATCGGTCCGTACCTGTTTGGCGCCAATGAGCATCTGACGCCGGTCACCATTAGTATTCAGGATGTCGATGGTGATGCGCTGCCCGACCTGCTGCTCGATATTCGTCGTGAGCGGATTGTCTATCTGAACCGCGACGGTTTTTTCCGCCTGCCGACGCCTGAAGAACAGGCGCGCCTTACAAAAACCTTTCGTCCATGAACAATATTGATGCAGAGTCTGACCTTTGTGCTGATTGCCGTTCGCCGCACTGCAAGCGGCGATCAGTGCAGCATAACGACCTTCGCCTGCCGGAACGCCGCCCGAATCCGCTGGCGAGGTTTCGCGATCCGTTCGATGACCATTTGCCGGACATCGGGCAACGCCGCCTTAGAGAACGTCGCGTCGATGTTCAGGAACGTCTGCCATCTATCCCGTCGTTTGTGGCACCGCTCGACGACGCACTGCTTGTACCACTGCCCGACCGCGACTCCGAACTTGAACGCGATCTGTTGCTGGCAGAGTTGATTGCAGCGCGACCGCTCTCCCGAACTCTCTTGCAAGCAGGGGGACGAGTAGGTGGGACACGGCGAACCGCCCGATCGTGGGATTTCCACTGGCTACTCATCGCCGTCTGCCTGGTCAGTCTCGTCGTCCTGTTCCTGTTCTGGCGCGAAACCGGGACGCCGCGGATCTGCCTGGCGCCTGGATGCTTAGGACGCCTCCAGACGACCCTGACGAACGTGTTCACCAATCATCCGCCAGCACCCGAAGGTCAGCACTCGGTACTTGGTCCGCCCAGCATTTCAGCCCAGCAGATCGACCGCATCCTCGCTGAGTGGCAATCACCAGCAGCTGGTACTGGCTCAACCTGGGTCGAACTCGGCGTCAAGTATGGCATTGATCCGGCATACGCCCTGGCGTTTTTCATCCATGAGTCGGGTGCGGGAACTGCCCCCGGATGGGCCGGGCGCAAACCTGATGGTAGCACAACGCACAACATCGGGAATATCATCTGCGCCGGGTATAAGAGGTGTTACGGGCGATTCCGCGACTATGCGAGTTGGGAGGAAGGGATCGCAGACTGGTATCGCCTGATTGCCGTCGAGTATGTGGAGTGGCGCGGCATTCACACTGTTGAGGAGATCGTCCCGATTTATGCGCCAGCGGTTGAAAATAATGTTCCAGTATACATCGATACTGTCAACCGTCTGGTTGCCGAATGGCGCGCATCGCGAGCACGATAATGGGTCTGAGTCGGACACAGATTCTCCTGCTGATCCTGGCGCTAATTGGGCTTGACATTCTGGTCCAGCAAACGCAACCACCACTGCCATTGCTGAGTCGCTGGGACGGCCCAACGAAGGGTGTCAGTCGCGGTGCGCAGCAGTCAACAAGAGCTATGTTTGCCGCTCAACCTGCTGCCGAACGACCTTCAGGCAACCCGTTGCGCGACCGACGCACGGTGGTCACGCAGGGGTATGGGGTCGGATCACACGCCCCCACAAGTGTCTGGGGTGGGATCGACCTGGCTATTGATAGCGACGGTGATGGCAAAGCAGACCCGCAGGGAACATGGCATGCGCCAGTGTATGCCACTCACGATGGTATTGCGCGGGTGAAACCGAATACCTGGCCCGGTGGCAACTATCTGGCGATTGAGAATAAGCGGTACAAGACAGCGTATGCGCATCTCGATTCGTATGCCGTCGTCGATGGTCAACCGGTAGTGCGCGGTCAGGTAATCGGGTATGTCGGATCAACCGGCATGTCAAGCGGACCGCATCTGCACTACGAGGTGTGGGAAAACGGGGTGAACCGCAATCCGCTCGACTTCGACGTGCTGCGCAGCGATGAGTGACGCCTACCACACAGGTAGAACGAACGTGCTCTCCGCCTTTGATGAACAAAATGTCATCAAATCACACTATATCAACCAAATGTATCGTCTTTTCGCGTATAATACTAGCACGTCGTTGAAGTGTGATGCGCGCGATAGATCGGGCGCAGATGTGCAACGAGGATACCCAAAAGTCCAATGCGGCACTGAGAAAGACTCCCATTGTCGGACGGGACGCACGTACTATAGACCGTTCCGGAGGGGCAGGGTATGATGGTACGGAAGGTGCTGGACAGGAGTCTGAGGTATGACAACTCTTCCCTCTCCCAGTGATGCAATCGCTGACTCAGCCAGACTGATCGCTATTCTCGAACGTCACCACAAAGATGTGCCGGAGATCGAGTCATTGCTCGCTGCGCATCGTACAACCCACCATCAGATGACGACCAGTTATCACGCCAGCGAAGACGCCATTGCCGCCTGGCGCGCTGCATTGGCGCGCCGCTGGACATGCGAAATAGCAGCGCGTCGTCTGTACAAGCAGACGCTACGTCAGATTGTGCAGCATTACGGCACTGCCGAAACGCCGACCATCCGCCTGATCTCACGCGGCGGCGCCGAAGCCGATAGCACTCCAGCGGAACTGCTCGAAGATATGCGCCGCCTGCATGCTGTTCTTTCACTCGAAGCCGCGACCCTGCCATTTGCCGAGCAACGCCTGGCCGAAATTGCTCAATCGTGCGCTGCGCTCGAATCCGCGATTCACGATGTCGCCGAAAGTGAACGGCGACGGCGCACTGCTGTGCTCGATCTCCGCATTGCCCGCGAGGTCTATCGCCGGATGCGGCGCGAGACATACCAGGCACTCGTCAATCGGCTGGGCAATCAGGCGCTGCTCAATATCGACGAATCGGTGTTCGAAACAACGGAGTAGTGATTCTAGGAGCCTATCATAGGCTGGCAATTTGTCGAGTTTCACCCTCATACGATCCAGCGTTGCCAGACATTTCGGGCAATGATCCAACAGAAAGTGCCAGTGCAGTTCTCTCCCCAGTTACAACCCGCACAATCTTCACCCTACCAAACATTGCGAGAGCAGTAATCCGCAACTGCACCGGTGCCGTCTCGAATTCGATCTCCGGCAACCTGACAAGAGAGTACAGTTCGTTGTCTCCTGAACGCCACTCATACCCCGTCTGTCCCATTACCGCGCTGCCATCCACGTGGATGCCGTTGGGGACGCGGATCGTGATCTGACCAAACAATGCATAGGCGCCGATGGCATAACCGCCGGGTGCCAGCCGCTGGCGTGTCAGATCAACAGTGAGACTACCGAACACTGCTGTAAAACGCTCGCCTTCCAGATGGGTATGGGTGTTGATATGCTCAACATCACCAAACAGACTCATTGAGGACATACCGCACTCCTTATCCGTATTGCACGAGACAATGGTCCGACGTATCATACCTGCACAGAGTTGCGCACGTCCGTTCGGAGTGTCATATGTCGCTCACACTGACGCCCGCTGCACTCCATGCAGTGCTGCTGGCATCACAGGGGCTTAATCAACCGCCGCAGCGCACGGCAACCTGAGATGACCTCCTGCAAACCATCTGGCGGACGGGTGCATTGCAGATCGACACCATCCACGCGGTCGCGCGCAGCCCATACCTGGTGCTGTGGAGTCGCCTGGGAGCGTATGATCCGCGCTGGTTGACCGATCTGCTGGCGGAGCGAGCGATCTTTGAGTACTGGTCGCACGAAGCGTGCTTTCTGCCGATTGACGATTACCTGATCTACTGATCACTCATGTTGGCGGGGCGCACGCGCAGCGATGCTTGTGCGCACAAGTGTTTGCACGAGCATCAATCGATTGCTGCTGCGCTGATCAACGACATTCGTAACAACGGACCGGTTCGCTCAGCAGACTTCGTTCGCGCTGACGACGCAAGGGGAGGATGGTGGAACTGGAAGATCGAAAAGATGGCGCTAGAAATGCTCTTCATTGTCGGTGATCTGATGATTGACTGGCGAGAGAACTTTCAGCGCGTTTACGACCTGCGTGAGCGAGTTCTGCCTGAATGGGATGATGCCCGTAGGCCCGATGTCGAGACAGTGCAGCGCACACTGATCCTCACAGCAGCACAGGCGCTTGGTGCGGCGCCAGCACGCCAGCTGGCAGACTACTTTCGCCTGAACAGGGCAGAAACGGCGCGCATCGCCGCTGCACTGGCAGCAAATGGCGCACTCGCAACTGCTCGTGTCAAAGGACGGCGCGATCCGGTCTACGTTCATCCGGGCAATCTGCCGCTGGCTCAGGCAGCCGCCGATGGCGCAATCGAATCGACGGTGACGACGCTGCTCTCGCCGTTCGATCCTGTGGTATGGGACCGGCGACGCGCGCTGGAACTTTTCGGATTCGATTATCGAAATCGAGTGTTATATACCTGCGCCCAAACGACGCTATGGCTATTTCACATTGCCCATCCTGCATCGGGGCGCGTTGATTGGGCGGCTTGATCCAAAAGCGCATTGGAAAGATGGCGTGTTCAAGGTCAAGGCGCTCTTCCTGGAACCGGGCGTACATCCCAACGAGGAGCTGGCGACCGCGCTGGCAACAACACTGCGCTCCTGTGCTGCGTGGCGTGGCACACCCAACGTTGCTATTCGCCAGTGTGATCCTCCAGCGTTCGGTATACTGCTGAAACGCGCCCTCTCACATCAAATCTGATAGGATACGCCGTGCGGCATACTGGTGCGTCTGCGATGTTTGCTATGGAGCGAGGGCATCCCGATTTCGCGAGGCAGCCGAGGGCAAGATGCCCTCGCTCTCGTAACGGGCGTCGTTCTCTAATGAAACTCCTACGTTTGACCGTTTGATCATTGCCATCAGATCGGCTACAATAGAAGGGCCTGATATATCTATCATTCAGCGCCTGACTCATCACTCACTATTAGGAGGTCGTGACGATTATGCCTACCTACGTGTATGCCTGTGACGCTTGCGGTGCACAATTCGAACAGTTCCAGTCGTTCAAGGACGAGCCGTTGCGGGTTTGTCGCTGTGGCAAAGAAGGCTCGGTGCGCCGGGTCTTCCAGCCAGTGGGCATCGTCTTCAAAGGTTCAGGCTGGTACATTACCGATAGCCGCAAGAGTGACAGCGCGAGCATCGGTGGCGATGGCTCGTCGAAGAGTGAGAAGAGCGAGACGAGCAGCAGTGAATCGTGATCTGACCCATATGCGCCCTGAAGGTGGGCGTTTCTCTATCCTTCCCCCTACCTCCCGCCGCCAGTCGGTCGGGTCCGTTGTGCAGACCTGTATCTGTCTCTAGGGGCGTCATTGTGTTTGAATGACGCCCCTGGTTTGCATGACGCGCTTCGATTGACCGTCGAACGGGAGGTTTTGTATGTCCAGACAGAAAGATAACCTGCTCTGCATTATACGTGACGATATTCGCGCGATCTTTCGCAATGATCCGGCAGCACGCAACCTGGCGGAAGTGCTGCTCTACCCCGGATTGCACGCCATTCTGCTGCATCGACTGGCACATGCGCTCTGGCGTCGCCAGGTTCCCTTCATCCCACGCCTGATTTCTCAGATCAGTCGCTTCCTCACTGGCATTGAAATCCACCCTGGCGCGGTCATCGGTCGCGGCTTCTTTATCGACCACGGCATGGGTGTGGTGATTGGCGAAACGACAGAGATCGGCGACTGGGTGACTCTCTATCAGGGCGTAACGCTTGGCGGCACCGGCAAACAACGCGGCAAACGCCATCCGACGGTGCGCGACAACGTTGTGATCGGCGTTGGAGCAATTGTGCTCGGTGCAATCACCATTGGTGAGGGGGCACGCATCGGCGGTGGCGCCGTGGTGGTGAAGGATGTTCCTCCTCATACAACTGCTGTCGGCGTTCCGGCACGCATTGTCGCGCAGCGCGACCCACAAACTGGTGAAACGCGCCGCGTTGAGCACCTGCCTGATCCCGAAGGCGAAATGCTGCGCAGCCTGCGCGCGAAGGTGCTGGAACTCGAAGAGCGCCTAACCGAACTCGAAATTGCCACCAATCATCATCTCTCTCACCATGTCGAAAATGATGCACTGCTAGGACAGTGCTGGTCTGCCCTTGGCGATACAAATGGCAACGGCATCATGAGTGAGCACGGCTATGTAGCTGGTGATGGGATATAGTATCTATGAGCATTCGTATCTATAACACGCTCACCCGCACTCTGGAACCGTTTGAAACGCTTGAACCCGGTGTGGTCAAAATGTACGTCTGTGGGGTGACGGTTTATGATCGGGCGCATATCGGGCATGCGATGTCGGCAATTGTCTTCGATGTAGTGCGGCGCTACCTGGAATATCGCGGCTATTCCGTTCGGCATGTGGTCAATTTTACCGACGTGGACGATAAAATCATCAATCGCGCCCGGGAACTCGGGCGTGATCCGAAAGAACTCGCCGAGTCGTACATCGCTGAGTTTCTTGAAGACCTCGAAGCGCTGAATGTCAAACGTGCCCATATCTACCCGCGTGCAACGGAAACGATGCCAGAGATCCAGCAGTTCATCACCCGCCTGATCGAAACCGGGCACGCATACGTGGTCGATGGCGATGTCTATTTTCGTGTTGCGACCGTTCCAGATTACGGCAAACTTTCGCGGCGCAGTCTCGACGATATGATTGCCGGTAATCGTATCAGCGTCGATGAGCGCAAAGAAAACCCTGCGGACTTCGCGTTGTGGAAGGCAGCGAAACCGGGGGAGCCATTCTGGGATAGCCCTTGGGGACCGGGGCGCCCTGGATGGCATATCGAGTGCTCGGCAATGAACCTGGCGCATCTCGGTGAACAGATCGATATCCACGGCGGCGGTGCTGACCTGATCTTTCCACACCACGAGAACGAAATTGCGCAAACCGAAAGCCTGACCGGTAAGCCATTCGCGCGCTACTGGATGCACAACGGTATGCTCCAGATTCAGACCCGTCTGGCGGACGGCACGTATAAACTGGAGAAGATGTCGAAATCACTCGGCAATGTCGTGACAATCCGTGAGTTTCTGGCGCAGTACCACCCCGATGTGCTTCGTTTAACGGTGCTCTCAAGTTCGTACCGTAGTCCGCTGGCGTTTGGCGAAGAGATTGCCGCTGATCAGGAGCGCAAACTGGTGCGATTGCGTTCCGCCCTCGAACCGCCCATCGGGACGATCGAAGCAGGGCCAGCAGTCGATGTGCTGCTGGCAACCACGCGAACCACACGCGAACGGTTCATTGCTGCAATGGATGACGATTTCAACACGGCTAGCGCACTGGCAGCGCTCTTCGATCTAGTGCGCGCGATCAATACTGCGCGCGACGCGGGCGTCGGCGGGGCACCGTTCGCTGAGGCACAGGCGACATTCCGTGAGCTGACCGGTGTGCTGGGGTTGACCCTGACACCACAGCAACCGAACATCCAGCAGGCAGCGCCGTTTATCGATCTCCTGATTGAGGTGCGCAGCGAACTGCGCAAGGCAAAGCAGTTCGCTCTTGCCGATATGGTGCGCAACCGCCTGTCGGATCTGGGAATCACGCTCGAGGATACGCCGCAGGGTACCCGTTGGAAGACGGTAGATAAGCGACACGTATGAACTGGCTGGAACTTTCAGTTACGTGTGATGCTGAAGCGGTCGAGTCAGTCAGTGAGTTGCTGGCGCACTATGGCTACAACGGCGGCGTTGTCGTCGAGCCGCCGATCATTCCCGGCGATGACGGTCCGGAGTACCAGTACGATCCGATACGCCCGGTTACGGTACGCACCTACCTGGCACTCGATGAGTCTGCCGAAGAGGCGCGTGCGCGCATCGAGCAGGGATTGTGGCTGCTTGGAATGATCCGTCCTGTCGGTCAGTTGCAGATCCAGCAGATTCAGGAGGAAGACTGGGCGAACGCCTGGAAGCAGTACTACACCATCCAGCGGATCGGTGAGCGCATTGTGGTCGTGCCGTCGTGGCTGGACTACCAGCCGCAACACAATGATCTGGTTGTGCGTATCGATCCCGGTATGGCGTTTGGAACCGGACTCCATCCGACGACACAGTTGTGCCTGCGCGCTCTGGAGCAGTATGTTGCGCCGGGTATCACTGCACTCGATCTGGGGTGCGGCTCCGGTATTCTTGCCATTGCAGCGGCGCGCCTGGGCGCTGCCAGGGTGCTGGCGCTCGACACCGACCCGATTGCAGTTGAAGCGACATGGGCAAATGTAGCGCTGAACAATGTGGCGGATGTTGTCATTGCTGCTCAGGGAAGCCTGGGACGCGGGGCGGCGTTCGGGCACTGGTTGCAACCGACAACTGGCAGGAGTGATCAGGAGACGTCAAACACCGAGTCGTTGGCGCTACTTCCGAACTCGCTCCCACCCGATGTAGCATTGCCATTTGACCTGATTGTTGCCAACATCATCGCAAGGGTGCTTGTTGCAATCGCTCCCGATTGCGTCGCCGCGCTGCGTCCAGGCGGCATCCTGATCAGCTCCGGCATTATCGCCGAACGCGAATCCGAGGTTGTCGCTGCGTATGCCGCTGCCGGTCTTGAACCGGTCACACGCCATCAGGAAGGCGACTGGGTAGCGCTGGTTCATTGCAAGCCGTCATATGCCCCGCCGTCAGCGTGATACGCTTCGCAGCAATACCTACCGTTTTTTCGTCGATCCGTCTGCGTTCGACGGCGGGAAGGCGCGCCTGTTCGATCCGGAGCTAGGGCATCAACTGGCAGATGTGTTACGGCTCAATCGTGGCGATCGGATTATCCTGCTCGATGGCGAGGGATGGCAATATACCGTATCGCTGGAAACCGTTGATCGGCGCGGCACGGTGAACGGTACAATCGAGGCGCGCGAAGCAGCTGGCGGCGAACCGTGCATCAATCTGACAATCTACCTGCCACTCATCCGAACCGAACGTTTCGAGTGGGCGCTGCAAAAAGGGGTCGAACTTGGAGTGGCAACATTCGTTCCGACGGCCTGTGCTCGCAGTATCGACATCGATCCCGACGAACGCAAACTGACCCGCTGGCGCCGGATCATTCGCGAGGCTGCCGAGCAGTCGCGCCGCGGCAGACTGCCACGCCTTACACCAGCGATCCCATTTGCCGAAGCCTGCGCCCGACGGGATTCGTCCGATCCAGCGCTGCTCCTGTGGGAAGGAACAGACGCAATGCCCCTCGCACGTGCCCTGCGCACCCTGCAACAGCATACGCTGCCGACGTCGCTTGCGCTCTTCAGCGGACCGGAGGGCGGATTGACTGACGATGAACGCCGCTGCGCCGGGCGCCATGGTATCATGAGCGTATCACTCGGTCCACGCACACTTCGCGCCGAGACTGCGCCAATTGCCGCGACCGCGATCATCATGTACGAGTTCGACACGCACGAGTGACCTGCTTCTGCCTCGATGCACCGCCCGTTCAGGAGCTTCGCTATGTCCGCCTTTCGTCTTGTGATTCGTCGTCTTGCCGCCGCGCTGGTTCTGTTGACCGTCGGGTTCATTAGTGGTTGGGTAAGCGCTACAATCTTCGCCGACAGCATCTCGCTCACCCGACTTGTTCCAGCGATTGGTCCCGGACTGGTCGCCAACCAGGAGACGCCGCCATCGCTGCGGCAGCAGTTTCGCGTCTTCTGGGAGGTGTGGAATCTGGTTGAAGCCGAGTTCTACCGGCGTGACAAGATCAACCACACGCGCATGATCCGCGGCGCTATCAGCGGCATGCTGGGATCGCTCGATGATCCGTACACCGTCTACCAGGAACCGGAACTGGCTTCACAGACGAATGAGCACATGCAGGGACGCATGGGGGGCATCGGAACCTACCTGCGGATCACCGACGGACGCGCCTACCTCTACAAGCCGATCAAAGGCGCGCCTGCCGACGCAGCCGGTCTTCGACAAGACGATGAGATCGTTGCGATTGATGGCGAGCCGGTAGCGCCAATGATCGCCGGTCTCGACATTCACGAAGCGGCGGTCAAAGTAGCAGCGAAAATCCGCGGGCAGGCTGGCACGCAGGTACGCCTGACCATCCGGCGGCAACCGGGCGATCAGGAGTTCGATATCACGCTGATTCGCGCCGACATCGTGGTTCCCGGAGTCGAAGCGCAACTCGTCGATGGCGGCGTCGCCTATATCCGCATCATCGAATTCAAAGCCAACACCGTTCCCGAATTCGATCAGGCGCTGCGCGAACTGCTGCCGCAGGCGCCGAAGGGGATCGTCCTTGACCTGCGCAACAATCCCGGCGGCTACCTGGATCAGGCGCGCGCCGTATTAGGGCGACTGTACGACGGGGTGGCGCTCTACGAGCAGAACAGCAAAGGAGAGTTGACCGAAATCCGCACCGTCAGCGGTGACATTCGCGCGTATGATCTTCCCATCGTGGTGCTGATCAACGGCGGTTCCGCCAGCGCCAGCGAAATTGTCGCCGGGGCGCTGCGCGACAGTCGCCCGAATGTGACGCTGATCGGCGAAAAAACCTTTGGTAAAGGGTCGGTGCAGAACATCTACAACCTGAGCGATGGGAGCAGCGCGCGCATCACCTTTGCCCACTGGTTGACCCCGGCGCGCACTGAGATCGACAAGATCGGCATCATGCCGCAGTATGTCATTCCCTACGCCGAAGACCCGACCACGCAGGCGCCGTGCATCGGCGACCGGCAACCGCCGCCTGGAGCGACCACCTGTGCCGACAATCAACTGTTCTACGCCATCCGCCTGCTAACAACCGGCGAAAAGCCGCCGTCGATGCCAGCAGCGGCGCGCTGAGGAGCAGTGCTTCCAGATCATGTCAATCAAAGGCTGAACCTAGTGAACGAGGTTGAACATTCCCAGAATCGCGCGCCTCACGTGATGACCGAAATAAATTTCGGTCTACACTATGCTGAAAACGTGCGTCTCGTGCGACATGGCAGACACGGACAGGGGTCAACGTATCCGAGAACTGCTATAAGCAGTCGGTCGTCCCGATCTTCGCCTGCATGCTATAGTGACATTCCTGCAGGCGTTTGTTCTCTGCGGGTGCACAGCCTGTGGCAAAACAGCCAGCACGGCTGCGCGAACCTGCTCAGCCATCTTTATCGCCTCGGTGGCAGTGGACTGATCTAGCCAGAATTCAGGGTCATAGCGCAACTGGACAGCGTAGGGGGTCAACTGCGTCAGATCAAGCCCCGCGAAATCCGGTGCCGGGTTGAGCGTGGCACAGCGGCGCTCAAGCTTCTCAAGGTTATGCGTGAGCGGAAACGGCTGACCAGTGAAAGCGAGCAGTCCCTTCAGGTATTTCTCAGCAGCCTGCTAAGCATGAAAGCAGGCCGTATCGTATAATCCAGGGCTTGCCGCAAGCAGTACGCTAAAAATGTAACAGTCTTCTGATCCATTGCACAGCGGACCAGTATTATTATAGTACGAGCGGATTGGTCAAACGCTCTTCACGCTGCAAGTGCTCACACCTGGGGTTACACACGCGCCTGGGAGTGAGAGTGTCCTGTCCTCATCGCGTCTACGAGGGCAAGATGTCCTCGCTCCCAGGAGAAATGTGAACAGTTACTTCACAATCACCTGACGGTCAGGTTGCCAAGTTTCGGTACTGCCGCAATCCACACCTGACCGGGATTCATCGCCGCTTCGCTGCCGTCGGCAAGGTAGAAGCGCAGCGGCGCGGCTTCTGACTCCTTACGCCAGGTGATTTCCCGCGCTACGCCATCTTGAAACAGGAACCCTGGACCGCTGCCGATAACATCCTGCTGGATGCGTCCTTTCGGATCGCCGGGGATCGGGCGTTCCTGCACCTCGATCACCACCACATTGCTGGCGCGCAATTGCTGATCGGTTGCAGCATCGACCGCCGGTTTCCCGCGTCGCAGGCGCAGATAAACGTTGTTGGCAGGGTCATACACCCAACCGACGCTGTCCTGGCGATAGATGAAGTAGTATCCAAGTTCCTGCACTGCCGGACGCTGTTCTGGCGGCGCTTCGGCTTTGATCAGGAAGCCCAACTCCGGGTTATTGATCTCGGCATTGCCGAATCGTGCAGCTGCCTGATCGAGGCGTGCCGTGCTGGTGTAGAGGTTGTGCGGCGCTTTGCGAGTGCGAACACGGGTAAAGTAGGCGCCGCCAGAGCGCGCCAGCGCATCCACATCGATGATCTCCTGTGCTTCGCGCACCCGTTTGAGGGCATCAGGCGCGCCGCCAGCGTGAACATACATGCCATTCATGCCCATTGCCCAGCGCACGAAATAGAGCCGTGCACTGCGCACCGGACCGATCGACGGAACATCGGGCGAAACGCCGGGGATGTACACTGCCATAAAGCGGGTAATCCCACCTTCGGCGAGCGCCTCGAACACTACTGCTGCCTTGTCGAGACCGGTCTGCGGATAGGCATTTGGATGGTTATCGATCATCACTACATAGGGGCGCCGTGTGATCGTCCCGCGCTCGAAGGCAGCAGGAATATGAGGCGGAGCGGCGGCGGCAGGCGCAACGATCAGGACGAGCGCAATGATGACGATTGCCGCACGTACAGCAAAAGACAATTGCATAGTTCTTCCTCAAATTGTGTCCAGACGCACCAGCGGCGATGGTACCACGTCACCTGCCAATCTGCAACTCAGATACAGATGAACAGGACGCATACGATCAACAACCGCGCCATCGGACGCTTTTTCCGGATAAACGTCACCCTTGCTGCAACGGCGGAGAGGCGCAGCAGACTCACGGCGCTATCGGTGGTATTCGCGTTGTTGGCGTTGCTGTCGACACCACGGTTGCTGGAAGGGGCGTATCGGTTGCAGCAACGACCGGTGTGCTGAAGCCTGGCGCTTCAGGCGTTATCGTGGCAGTGAACGTCGGATTGACCGTCGGCTCGACCGGAACAGCTGCTGTTGGTGCAACAATCGGCGCAACAGGGGAAGGGCGCTGCAGATCTAGCGCCGCATCGCCAGCAATATCGCTCAGGCGCTGGAGAAAACGCTCGATCCGTTGCGATCGTCGGTCGAGTTCCTGGAGCAATGCTACGCGTCCCGCTTCTGCGGTTGCGAATACAGCCACTTGATCGCGACTGGCGCGCGCATCGGCGACGAGTGTGGCATTCTGAGCGACGACTGCGGTCAACTGCTCGCGCACCTGTTCGCGCACTGTCTTCACATCATCGATCACGATCCGCATATCGCTGAGCGCCTCACGATCGTCACTGGCGCGGCGGGCAAGATCGGCGACCTCTGTCGCCAGTGCGTCGGCGCGGCTCACAATAGTCGCATTGTACGCCTCGAGCGTCGCCACCCGCACCCGCGCCGCATCGATCTCCACCGGCATGGCAGGGGTAAAGCCGAGCCAGATCAGCGTGGCGCCGGTTGCCAGCAGTGTGATAGTGGTCGTAATTAGAATAACCAGGAAGGCTGCCAGCAACCGTGTCAAAAAACCGCCGCCGCTCCAGCGCACCGGCTGGGGAGAGGGCGACGAACTGGAGGACGCCGACTCGGAAGCGTTGGTCATGATACACGATCTCGCACATCAATCACCCGGTACACCGAGCGATGTTTCACCGCCGCGATTGCTGGCGGAAGCCGGAGCGCCAGCATAGATTGAGCGTTCAACGACAATTGGTTGGGTCGCGCGTACCATCGTTGAAATAGTCGTCTGGTCGGGATACAGTTCATGAACTGCCATCGTATACCGTGAACCGGCAGGCATCACCAGGGAACGACTGGCGCGAGAACCGTTCGCCAGAATGAAGTTGACATCAATGCGTGCCTGACGCCGTGAAGGATTGCTAATCAACAGGTACTGCTGGTAGTCGCCGCTCGTGCGCCCATCGGCAAAGCGCCAGGAGTACGCTGGCGCCATCGCGCCCGGTCCAGCCGTCCCTGCTGCCCCACTCCGCCAGTAGAGCGCCCGTTCCGCGGCAATGGGGCGGTCGGCGATGATTATTGTGGCGACACCCAGTTCCGGCACAACCTCGTTGACATCGATTGCGAGGCGCGCTAGCGGCGGGATCGCATAGCGTCGCGCAAGTGAGGTGCCATCGGGAGTCAGGAAGCGCACCGTTATGTTCGCCCGATCGCCGTTTGGATTCACCACCAGCAGCGACATTCGAAACGGTGGCGCCGTGGTTCCTTCGGCAAAGTGCCATTCACGCGAAAGTTCAGCCACTCCCGGCGATGTGTGCATCCCGCCACTGGTGAGTGTGCTGCCGGGTCCGAAGATCATCGTGCGTTCGGCAACAATTGGTTGGGTAGCAGTGACGCGCATACCGAACGATCGGTCCGGCAGCAGGTCACCCATCACCACAACGGTGCGCTGTCGCGGCGCCAGCGTGATCGGTTCGCTATCGAATGGCGGATAGATAAACGTCGTACCATCGTCCGTCATCAACAGCACGCGCGCACCAACCGAATCAGACTGCGGATTGAACAGCACCAGAAACGTGCGCTTGTCTCCCTCAGTCGACCCTTCCGCGAAGTACCAGACGCGCGACGGGCGCACGACCCCTGGTTGCACACTCAGGTCGGCGCCGAAATTCATGAAGCGTTCGGCAATCACCGGCGCGTTTGCTTCGATGATTGCTGGAGCATCAGGAGTATCGTTGAAGATCTCATTGACGACCAGATTAGCACGTGCGCCGGGATCAATGGTCACGTCACGGATGACTTCGGCGCGGGGTTGACGCACAATAATAAAACGCACATTTACAGGTTCATCCCCAGGATTGAGCACCGCCAGGCGTTCTTCATAGTCACGCGGGTTCCCTTCCGCGAAGAACCAGCGCGAACGAACAATCGCAGCACTGACCGTGCGCCGGATCTGGGGCAACCCATCACGAAGCGCGCTGGAAGGATCGCCAGCATTCGGCACCAGATCGCTGTGAGCGGCGATTGCCGGTCCCACCGCGCCAACGCCATTCAGCACCACGATCCGCTGACCAGTCGGGTCGATGCGATATGCCTCGCAGAGCCATGCCAGCAGTGTGCGCAGCGCATCGAGTTGTGCAGTCGGCGGCGATCCCTCTCCGATCAGCGCAATATGCACCGCCGCACCACCGCTTACGTCAGCGACGGAAACGGTCGGTCCGCCGCTGCGTCCTTCAAAAATGGAACCATCGCGCCCGATGATGTAGTGATAAATCGTATCGTTCAGCCCAAGCGTCTGTTCGTGGTACGTAGCGAGCGCACGCAGGAACGGCAAGGGATTGTCGAGTGCATCCGCGCCGATCTGGTGCAGCACGATCCCTTGGGGCGCAGACCGTGTTCCGCGGTATGTGCGCGGATTGCCGCCTGCCCACGAGGTGCGCGGAAACACCTTTGGCGGTGATGTCAGAGTCGCTGGACCGCCAATCGCTGCGACTGCATCGGTTGCGCGCGGTGGACCGGCGCTGGCATCGAAGTAACTGATACTGATGTCGCTCAGCACTGGTGAAGCATTTGCGACCGTGCTGCTCAGCGTCACACGGAATTGCAGGACGCGTGTATCCAGCGGCAGCGGGCGCACATCCTCAGTTGCAAAAGCATCCGGCAGCGTCCTGGCACGTAGTTCGCCAGCAACCAGCGGTTGCCACAGTCCCAGTTGATCGGGAGCAGGTCCGCCGCGAATGTCGAGGGTCAGGTTTGTTCCAGGCGGAATGTCCGCGTGCCAGATGGCGCCAACCGCATTCAGGGTCATCGTTAGTGAAATCGGTTCAGAGATGAACGTTCCGCGCGTTGCGCCAGCAGTCAAACGTAACTCGCCATCAGCATTAGCAATAATCTGAACATCGGTGCGTGTGCCACGCTGCCAATCTGCCTGGGTGCTGAACACAATCTGCCCAGACCGCACCGGCGCCTGAGCCAGCGCTTGTGGCGGATCAACGGCGATCAAAGACCCGAGCAGCAAAGCCGCAACAACCAGGCGGTGCATAGTGTCTCCTCAGGGGCTAGGGGATGAACATGCGCCATTCCTACTCCGCTGGCTTCAACGCTTCTACGTGATAAACGTTAGTCGAGTCGTATAGGATCCAGCCAGCGCTGGCGTCGAACTCCTCGACAGCGCGGATTTGCGCTCGAACTTCTTTTGGCGTATACTCGACGATCATCTCCTTTGGCACCCAGATTAGCGTAAAATCCTGCAACCAGGGGCGAAGCAGCGCACGCTTCCCTTCGACCTGCCTGAGCGCTGCGGCCATAGATTTCTGGATGACCTCATAGGGATACTTCGCCGGATTGTCGAAGCCGAACTCACCTGGATTGAAGTGCGAAGGATAGATCATCGGACTGATGTAATCGGTGTGCTCAGCCATCATACTCAGATTCTGTCCTAGCAATTGCGATGGACCAAAAGAGGTATAGCCGAATACATCAACCGAAAAGAAGGCGCCAGCACCGTTGATGGCGCGATGTGAGCGCCTGAGCACCTCGGTAATATTCGCCCAGCGCTCTTCAGGAGTTCCTTCGCGCGACAGCAGCAATCGATCTTTATCGGTGGGAGAAAACTCCAGCGATGGGAAGCGAATGTAGTCATACTGGATCTCATCGAATCCAAGCAGCGCAGCCTCGACCGACAGTTGAATATTGTAATCCCAGACGTTCTCGTTCCATGGGTCGAGCCAGGCGTAGCGGATGCCTGGAGCAGGATAATCGTAGAAGATCCCGCCGGTTGTGCGGTCTTTCGCTGCCCACTCCGGTTTTGCCTCGGCGAGCACATTATCGTGACTGAAGATATGGACGCGCGCAATAGTGTAGATGCCGCGACGTTTCGCTTCATCAAGGATTTTGCGCAGATCCATATAGGGCTTGAACGTCCCCAACTCCCGCACAATCGGCACCTGCGAGTCGTAGTATACCAGTCCCAGGTCGTTGCGCAGGTCCGATTTGATATCGATCACGATTGCGTTCAGTTCAGTCGCATCGATGATGTCGAAATACTTCGTCAACAGGCTCCAGCGCGATGCAACAGCTGCGGTAATGTAAATTGCCTTCGAGTAGAACGGTTCGAGTTCGATCGTCGAAGGCACGCTACCAGGGCGCAATTCGATAATCGCTTTGCGATACCCTGGCGCCAGCACCTGAATATACCCCTGTTCGGGGATACCCTCCAGAACGAACGCGCCATCGGAACTATTATCGATCCGCGTCATCGCCACATTGCTGCTCTGGAGATTGACTGTTGCAATCACTGTTGCATTGCGGATTGGTTGTTTCGTGCGCGCGTCGATCAGCACCCCGGCAAGCGTATCAGGACGCAAGGCGACGTCGAGCGTCGTTGTGTGTTCGACAGGTTGGTCAAGACTGGCATACCCCTTCGCACTGATGGTGACTGTCCCTTTTTCTGGAACGCCTCGCAGCGTATACTGCCCATTGCTATCGGTTGTCGTTCTCAGATCGCCCAAGATAACATTCGCCCCAGCAACTGGTTGACCGGAATACCTGTCAGTAACCGTTCCGCGCAGCGTATCGGGACGGAGCGCCGTATCAAACAATGTTGAACGCGCCACGTCACTCACAAGCGGTGCATATCCGTCAGCAGTTATAGAAATGCGGAACATTTCAGGAACGCCGACCAGCGTATACCGCCCGTCCCTATCAGTGGTGGTGCTGATTGCCTCGGATACCTGCACCACGGCACCCGCAACCGGTGTGCGTGCGTACAGATCGGTGATCACGCCGCTCAGCGTATTTGGGCGAATTGTAATCGGATCGAGAGTGACTGCCGGGGGTTCAGGGCGTTCCAGTTGTGGCAGCGAAGCAAGGTTGATTTCAAGCGGTTCGTAGCCGCTGGCAACGACGCGAATAACATCACGCGCGCCCCAGCGGTCGATCCGATAGACGCCATTCGCATCGGTGGTGACCTGAACGTCGCCAATATTCAGCGTTGCGACCACTGGTTTGCCAGTGTATGCATCGAGTACGGAACCGGTCAGGGGAACTTCCGGACGCCCACATGCGGCCAGAACCACAAGCGCGAGCAGAATTGCATTGACCAGCGAGCTTCCACCAATCCGTCGCATTGATCCACTACTCTCCTGTTGCTGATACCACGTTGCGCGTATGATAAAGGTTTGACAGCGCATTGTCAAGCATGGCGTTCTGTCAAATTGATTTATAAAACAGTGTCAAATTACTCCCGAAAACCGCGCCAACGCCGTAGATCGAGATCATGACCAGCAATGTCGCACCTAATACTATACGTCGCACCGAACTCTGGCATTTGCATGGTCGTCAACAGGCTAGTGATCAGGGTCAGCACCAGCGCTCCCGCCGTTGTGCCGAAATAACTTCCTTTGCCGCCGGTCAGCAATGTGCTGCCGACAGCGACCGCTGCGATCGAAGGAAAGAGAAAGGGATCGCCAGTGCAAATGTGGACAACACCAGTATTCCCGACCACCAGAAAGCCACCAAGTCCGGCGAGCATCCCGGAGAGGGCGTATGTTCCGATGACTATAGCAGTAACGCGAATACCGGAGAGACGTGCCGTAGTCCGATTCGTGCCGATGGCAAAGAGGTGTCTGCCATATGAAGACTTCCTGGAAGTTGTCCTTTGTCACAATCACCGGCACCGGAATGACGAACGACAACCCGTTCGTACCGCCCAGTTTACTCTTATCCACCTGCTTACCCATCAGCATATTGACGGCGATCCGCAGACCGGTCGGCGAGACACCAGGCGGATTGGCAACAGCAATCGTCTCGAAGTTGGGATCTTCCTTCAAGCGCTGATCCCACAACTGCAAGAACTGGCAGCGTCCTTCGCCAACCAGAACAGGCCATTTCGGCGGGTTCGCCGCCATTACTGCCTGCATCGCGCCGATTGCCATACCATCCTGCGTCCAGTAGCCGTCGAGATTAGGGAAAGACGCCAGAAGTTCGACATGACCTGCTGACCGGTCGCCTCGTCCCACTTCCCGGTCTCACGCCCCAATACCTTGATGCCCGGATACTCCTTGAGCACTTCCTCAACCCCTTCCATGCGCGCTACGTTCGTCGGGTGCCCGGGTAAGCCTTCAATCAGCACAATTTCCCTGACCACCCAACTTCTCCGCCAGCCAGCGGGCGGAGATCTTCGCCCACTCCTTCTGGTCAATGCCGACGTTGTAGACGACGGGGGTGTTGAGTTCCTGATCGACGGAAATGACGATGATCCCCTTGTTGATGGCTTCCTGAAGAGTGTCGTTGAGACCGTTGACATCGCTGGGATTCACCAGGATGGCATCAACGCCCTTGTTGATCAGATTCCGCAACTGCTGGATCTGACCAGCGACATCGGTATCAGCGCTTTCGATGACTAATTCGTTAGTGATACCCCGCTCCATGTACTCTTTGTTGACCTCGATCAACGACTGGATCATCTGGGTGCGGTATTCACTACTTACTGATGAACGGGTTGGAGATGCCGATGATAAATTTTTTGCCTTCCGGCGCAGTTGTCGGTTGCCCTGTCGGTGCAGTGGTCGGGGCGGTGGGTGTTGGAGCGCCGCCGCATGCTGCAATCAGCGTAGCAATTGAGAGCAGGAGCGTAAAGAGTGCAAAGAATCGGCGAGTCATTGTCTGTATCTCCTTCATGAACCGCGAGAACCCGAAGTATGCGAAGCGAGGATTGTGCGAAGCAGTGACCGTTAGTGCACCTCCTTTCCGATTGATGGAAGAACTGTATCTCTGCGTTCTGTGAGCACCCGGTACGTCAGGATACACGTCGTGTATGGATGAACTGTTGGCGGTCGCTCCAGGCAACAGGCAGTCTTCCGTCAGAATATGTACGTATGCGGGTATCACAGCAATCGGGACAACCCATCCCCTGATCGTGGAACATTGCCCCAGCGCTCTGGCATTCTGCGCTGACAGTAACCCTCCCGTTCCGAACGCACGCTCTGGAGCGACACTGTGATCAGGGGCGATTATTGTAGATCGAAGTGCTAAAACGGACAAGCCCAAACCGAGGAAAATGTGCAGTTTTTACTTTCACGAATCCAGGACAGCGCGAACCCTCTGAAGGAGCGCAGTTGGAGTAAATGGCTTCTGAAGAACGGGCGCTTCCTGAAGCGCCTGGTCATTGGGGCGCAGCTCAACGACATACCCGCTCATAAAGAGCACCTTCATCTGCGGGATCAGACTGGTCAGATGGAGTGCCAGCGACTCACCGCTCATATGCGGAATAACGTGGTCACTCAAGAGCAAATGGATCGGACGTTCACCAGCGAGCGTCAGTGCCTCATAGCCGTCACCCGCTTCCAGAACGGTATACCCATGGGTGCGCAGCACACGCGCCGTCAGCGTGCGCACTGCCGGATCATCCTCGACCAGCAGGATCGTTTCCGAACCTTTGAGTTCAGCGTGATCGCCAGTCTCCGGGGCGACTGTCTCTTCGGAGGGATAGGCGCGCGGCAGATAGATAACGACCGTTGTGCCGCATCCCGGTTTGCTCGTCAGTTCGATGGCGCCGCCGTGCTGGACAACAATGCCGTAGCAGGTCGCCAGACCAAGACCTGTTCCCTCGCCGGGTTTCTTCGTAGTAAAGAACGGCTCGAAGGCGCGCCGACGCGTTTCTTCGTCCATGCCGACGCCGGTGTCACTGACCGTCAACCGGACATACATACCCAAGTTAAGCGAAGGATGGCGACTGTCGAACGCATCATTGATCACAACATTTTCGGTTGTAATCGTCAACACACCGCCATCGACCATCGCATCACGAGCGTTGATCGCTAGATTGACCAGCACCTGCTCAATTTGACCGGGGTCGGCGCGCACGAGCCAGAGATCAGGGGCAAGGTGCGTGTGCAGGGTGATATTCTCGCGGATCAGGCGACGCAGGAGTTTTTGCATGTCGAGAATAAGCCCGTTCAGATCAATGCAGCGTGGCTCAAATCGTTGTCGATGTGCAAATGCGAGTAACTGGCGGGTTAGCGCCGTTGCGCGCTCAGTCGCGTGCTGGATTTCGATCAGTTCTCCGGTCGCCGGGTGGTCATCAGGAATCAGTTGACGTGCCAGTTCAACGCAACCGGCAATCACTGCCAGCATGTTGTTGAAATCATGCGCAATGCCGCCTGACAGCCGACCGAGCGCATCCATTTTCTGGATCTGGAGTAAACGTTCTTCCAGTTCACGGCGTTCGGTAATATCGCGCCCTACAATAATCGCCGTCAATCGGTCGCCCTGCTCGACCGCCCTGACATTACATTCGATCCAGCGCCAGGCGCCGCTGGCATGACGATAGCGAAACGTCGCAGTAGCGCAAGTGCGCTGGAGCATGGCGCGCCAGTATTCGTTGCTGGACGGAAGGTCATCAGGATGGATGAGGAAGAATGCATCCTGTCCAATCAACTCTTCTGGGGTACGGCCCAACAGCGTCGTGACCGAAGGGCTGATGTACTGGAAGCGATGCTGGTCGTCAAGAATGGCGATCAGGTCAGAGGTGTTCTCGGTAATGAGGCGGTAGCGCGCCTCAATTTCGCGCAACTCCTGTTCGGCGCGACGTTGCGCCTGGATCGCCCGCCACTGCCGGATAGCACGCTGCGCCACATGGGGCAGATCGGCAAATGCGGCATCGCTCTTCACGATATAATCGAGCGCGCCGGAACGGATCGCTTCGACTGCCACCCGTTCATCGCCATACCCGGTCATCAGAATGACCGGCAGCGCACGGTTGAAGGTGAGCAGCTCCAACCCTTCGCCGTCGGGCAATCGCCAATCACACACGATCAGATCAAAGTCTGACGAATCGCTGGAGAGCAGCGCGTATGCCTCCTGCAACGTGTGCACAACCGACAGATCGAACAATGATTGCCATGCCTCGAAGGCGCGCTCGATCAGCACAACATGCGACTCATCATCCTCGATGAGGAGCAGACTGATCCGCTCAGCTGCATCCACACCAGACTCCTCAGACGACGGCAAGTTTGTTGTGGGTCAGCCAATACACACCGACGTCACGCATAAGACTCCGGAACTCCTCAAAACCGAACGGCTTGACGAGATAACTGTTGGCATAGGCGTTGTAGGCGCGCGACACATCGCTATCCGCTGATGAAGAAGTTAGAACGATCACAGGGATGTGGCGCAGTTCTGACGACTGCTTGATGCTGGTCAGCACTTCGAGACCATCGACGCGCGGCAGCCGCAGATCGAGCAGAATCACATGGGGGCGGGGGCTTTGATCGGGGTCGTTCCAGGTTCCGCGACGATACAGGTAATCGAGAGCGCTCTCACCGTCGCTAATATGCACAATCTGCGGCGCTCGCTGATGCTCGCCCAGGATTCGCCGGATTAATTCGGCATGGTCATCGTTATCTTCCACCAGCAATACTCTGAATGCGCTGTCGGTCATGACCCACTCCGTGCTGCTGTGTATGGGTTGTGGGAAGCGAGAAAAAGAAGGTTGCGCCAGCGCCCCGCCCAGCCGACTCGACCCAGACACGCCCGCCATGCACTTCGGTGATCCGCCGCACAATCGTTAAGCCGACACCTGTTCCTTCACTCTGCGGATCGAGTTTGTTGAACAGACCAAAGATCTGATCGTGGTACCTTGGGTCGATGCCCACACCATTGTCACGCACAAAGAAGACGACGTCGTTATCCGACACGGCATGCACACCGATCTCGATCTCTGGCACGGTCTGATTATCGCAGAACTTAATCGCATTATCAACCAGGTTCTGCACCACCTCCGCCAGACGCCGTCGATCGCCATACACTGCTGGCATATCCGGCGCAACCGTAATCCGTGCCTGTCGCTCTGCAATTCTGCCGGCGATCAGTTCAAGCGCGTCCTGCACAATCATGTTGAACGGTACGGTTTGCGGTTCAGCGCTGACCCGCCCGATGCGCGACAGTTCCAGCAGATCCCTCAGCAAATGCTCCATCCGGCGCGCCGCTGCGCTGATACGCCGGATGTCGCTCAATGCCCGGTCGGTGTCGCCGTTCCGAATGTCCTGCTCCAGATAGCCGAGGAACCCCTGAATGGTGATCAGAGGACTTTTCAGGTCGTGTGATACGGTGTAGGTGAAACGTTCGAGTTCGGCGTTCTTTTGCTCAAGCTCGGCGATCAGGCGCTCTCGTTCCGCCTCGACCTCTTTGCGCCGGGTAACGTCACGGGTGCTGAGGATGGCGCCTTCAAACCGTTGCTGCGCATCATAGAGCAGACGAATTTCGGATTCGAGCCAGATGCACATCTGTTGACTATTACGAAAACGATACTCAACCCGGATGGCAGAAGCTCCTGACTCTCGCGCTTCTTCAATGGCTGTCGCCACGGCGGGCGCATCGTCAGGGGACACAAGCGCCGCTATATGTTTCCCGGCAACATCTTCCGGCTCACATTCGAGGACGCGCCGCACTGAAGGGCTGACATACACAACATTGAGATGCGAATCCAGTTGCATGATCGCATCGCCCATATTCTCGGCGAGCATGCGCAGTTGCGCCTCGCTTGCTCGCAGATTAGCCTCCGCCTGACGTTGCGCAGTGACATTATGCAACAGAACCATGGCGTACTTCACCGCGCCACAGTCATCGATCAGCGGGATATAGTGGCATACGTAAATGCGATCCCTGAACGGCAACTCCGCCGAAAAGCGCCTGCCGCTCAAGACGGCGCGGATGTTGCCTTCGACCTGTTCCGCAAACGAGGATGAAACGACCTCATAGAGGGTGCGGCCCTCAATCTTCTCCTTGAGATACCCGGTTGCAGCGAGTTCCGGTCCGTCGGCGAGCACGTAGCGCAGATTGTGATCGAAGATCAGCACGGCGCTATCGGGCAGGTTGGCTGCCAGAATGCGATAACGCTCCTCGGAGAGGCGCAACGCTTCCGTCTGTTGCGCCAGCGCCTGTTCATTGGCGCGGGCGCGGGCGCGGCTGCGCTCCAGACTCTCGCTCAGCAACCGTGACGTGAATGCCGTCAAACCCAGAATGAGCGCAAGATCGAACCAGTCGCCGAAATCACCCTCATAGGGAGATCTGGTTAATCCGCGCGCTTCGGCGGTCACAATCCCCGCAATCACCAGCAGCGTCGCCACAACCAGTCCAATGAATGACCGCCGGTCAAGGAGCAGGCTGCCGATGACGATCATCGTGGCGTAGAGACTGGTGACCGTATCGTGCGCACCGTGACCGATGAACTGCAATGAGGCAGTGAGCATGATGATCGTCCCCAAAAGGACGATAATCGACAGACGCACCCGACGTGTTTGGAGCAACAGAAAGGAAATGAACAAGACTCCGCTGCATGACAGAAGGGCAGTGGTTGGAATGGGTCGCTGGAGTAACGCGTTGGCTCCGGCGGCAAACAGCGCAATCGTCAGACAGACGACGAGCAGGAGATGCTGCGTCTGTGCGATGCGCGTTTGCTCTTCATCATCGAAGTGCGGCGGTTGTGCAAACCTGCGAAGGAAGTGAACCATCTTGCGACATAGACTCATAGACCCACACACCACATATTGTACCTGAGACGGACAGGTTGCAGGGTGCAGGCGGGAAGGGAAGGACTTCATCTTCGCAAAGACAAATTTTAGAGCAGTTCTCACAAAGGTTGAACCTGTTGGACGAGGTTGAACACTCCTGGGAATGGCGCGCCCCATGCGATGACCGAAATAAATTTTCGGTCTACTCTCCGCCGGAAGCGGGCGTCTCGTGCGACACGGCAGATATGAACCATAAAAACGCACTGCTGAGACACCGAGCGCACAGAGAGTCACAAAAACGAACCACGATGGATGTACGGCGAAGCATACGTGTGCGTGGCGCGATACGGAAGTCGCCTCTGCGAACGCTGCGTCTCTGCCGGTGACCTACCCTTTTTGCAGTGGACTCAACCATGTCAATGTATCTGAGAAAGAAATGCTGTAGAGCGATTCGGTTTTTCGCTTCCTGACGTGCGCCTGCCCCGCGTCATCCCCGCACTCGTCGGCTTGCGTCTGTGTGTCAGGCGTTAGCCAGGTATGGCGACCCGTCTGCCAGCGTACTGGCGGCGCACCCACTTTTCAAGTTCGATCAGCCCATAGCCAACCACCGCGATGCTCAGAATGCGGCCCCAGGCTTCCAGGCTGATCGGCGCACTGTTCAAAATCTGGTTCATCCACGGCAGATAGGTGAACCCCAGTTGCAGAGGAATCATGATCCCCATGCCGACAAACAACCAGCGGTTGCTGAAGACGCCGATCTGAAACATCGAGAGGGTGAGCGAACGGCAGTTGAGCAGGTAGAGAGCCTCGATCATGACGATGACATTCACCGCCACAGTACGGGCTTCGGCAAAGCTGGCGCCGGATTGCAGCTCCCACTCGAAGAGCCCAAATGCACCAATCAGAATCAGCACGCCAACCGCCAGAATGCGCCAGATCAGGGTGGCATCCAGAATCGGCGCATCCGGTTTGCGCGGCGGGCGCTGCATAATGCCTGGCTCTTTGCCTTCCGCTGCCAGCACCAGACCCAATGCAGCGACCGTCACCGTGTTGATCCACAAGATTTGGGCAGGGAGAACCGGCAACGCCGTTCCGAGCAGGACGGCGGTTAGAATAACCAGCCCTCCGCCTATGTTGGTTGGCAGCGTCCAGGCGATGATTTTGGTCAGGTTGTCGAAGACGCCGCGACCCTCTTCGACTGCCGCCTCGATGGTGGCGAAGTTGTCGTCGGTCAGCACCATATCCGCCGCTTCGCGTGCGACGTTGGTGCCAGCAAGTCCCATGGCGACGCCGATGTCCGCCTGTTTCAGCGCGGGAGCATCATTCACGCCATCGCCGGTCATAGCGACGATGTGACCGCGGGATTGGAGCGCCTTAACCAGACGCAACTTTTGTTCTGGCGTGACCCGCGCAAAAACAGTCGTTCGATCAGCGGCCTCGGCGAAGGCTTCATCTGACAGATGCTCGATGTCACGACCGGTCAACACGGATGGTCTGCGCCCGCCGTTGAGTCCAATCTGCCCGGCGATGGCGGCAGCGGTCAGCGCATGATCGCCGGTGATCATTTTCACACGAATGCCCGCCTGCTGGCAAGCTTGCACAGCCGTGATCGCTTCAGGACGCGGCGGATCGACCATCCCCTGCAACCCCAGGAATGTCAGACCCCCGGCGACATCCTCGTGGCGCAGGGCATCAGTCCCCGGCGGCAGACACCCCCGCGCGAACGCCAGCACCCGCAACCCCTCTGCCGCCATCTCATCGACGGCACGGTTGACTGCGTCGGCATCGCAGGACACACGCCGCCCGGAAGCGTCGAGCATCGCGTTACAGCGCGACAGGACGGCTTCCACCGATCCCTTCATGTAGACGATACGCTCCTGGTCGGGACCGGCGTCGTGCAGCGTCGCCATGTACTGGTGTTGCGACTCGAAGGGAATGGCGTCGAGGCGTGGCGGCAGGTTATCGGCGCGGTCAATGCCCGCTTTACGCGCCGCAGTAATCAACGCCCCTTCGGTCGGATCGCCGCGCACATCCCATCGCCCGTCCTTCTCGATCAGTTCGCTATCGTTGCACAGGAGACCAGCGCGCAGACATTCCGCAAGCGCAATATGCGATGTCAGATCAACCGGATCGCCGTTGCGCCGAATCTCACCATCGGGCTGATACCCGGTCCCGGTCGTTTCATATCGCTCGCCGCCCGCCACGATGCGTTGCACTGTCATCTGGTTCTGCGTCAGCGTGCCGGTTTTGTCGGAACAGATGACCGTCGTGCTTCCCAGGGTCTCGACGGCTGGCAGTTTGCGAATGATCGCCCTGCGCCGCGCCATACGGGTGACGCCAATAGCCAGGGTCACGGTGACAGCAGCTGGAAGCCCTTCAGGAATGGCGCTGACGGCAAGTGCAATCGCGGCCATGAGCGTATCAAGGAGTGGCTGACGTCGGAACGTACCGATCAGAAATGTCACTGCCGCCAGACCGAGAATGACATACAGCAACCAACGACTGAAGTGCGCGATCTTGCGCGTCAGCGGGGTCTGGAGATCGTGCGCGGTCGCAATCAGACGCGAAATGCGCCCCACTTCGGTTGCATCGCCAGTCGCAACAACGATTCCTGCCCCCTGTCCGTAGGTGACGAGCGTCGAAGCATACGCCATTGTGACCCGGTCTGCCAGCGTCGTATCTGGATCAAGCACCGCATGCGCGTGCTTCTCGACCGGCGCTGACTCACCGGTGAGCGCTGCTTCGGCGATCTGCAGGTCGCGGGTGCGGATGAGGCGCATATCGGCGGGAACCTTATCGCCACTCTGCAACAGGACCAGATCTCCAGGGACGAGTGATGCCGCCGGGATGCGGATGGTCTTCCCATCACGCACGACGGTCGCTTCCATGGTCATGGTACGCGCCAGCGCTTCGATCGCCTTTTCGGCGCGGCTTTCCTGAATGTAGCCAAGAATGACGTTGACCAGCACCACACTAAAAATGATCGCAGCATCGATCGGATCCTTGAGTATGAAGGTGATCAGGCTGGCGATCAACAGGATGTAGAGCAGCGGGTTATGAAACTGAAGCAGGAAGCGGACCAGCGGACTTTTGCCGCGTCTTGCAGTGATCACGTTTGGTCCATATCGCTTCAGATGCTCTTCCGCTTCGGAGGCGGTCAATCCGAAGTGCTCATCGCTCCCAAAATAAGCTACGACGTCGCCCGGCGGCATGGTATGCCACTCGTTGCCGGTGCGCCGGAGGGTCGTTTCTGCGTGCATCATCGCTTCCTCAATTATTACATGTTTCCTGTCACATGCTCGTCGCTCTCACTCAATCCCTGAACGGGCGGGTGCTTTTCCCCAGAATCTCAGCCAGCCGCTGCAACCGCTCCGTCGATGTCAACGCCAGCACGCCATCGCCGGTCTGCAGCATGGTATCTCCGTGGGGCAGAATCAGATGACCGCGCCGGATGATGGCGACGATCACGCACTCCTCTGGCAGATCGAGATCGGCGATGGTGCGCCCCACGACTGACGAATCGGCGGCGATGTCCTCCTCCACCAGCGAATAGCGCCCACGGCGGAGCTTGAGCAGCGTCATCATATCGCCAGGCGACATTTCTTCATCGGTTCCCAGATCAACCGACAGAATGTGCATTACAATCAGCGCAATCGGGATGCGCCCGCCGCTGAAGGCAAGCAGCACGAATGGAACCGCCTCGGGGGTTTGCTGATGAAGATGTAGGTGGCGAACTTTTTTGATATTGGCACAGTTTGTGTTCCGGCGCAACACGTGCGAAGATGACTTCACCCATCAGCGCGTCGCGCAGCGCCGCTTCATCCATGCTGTCCAGTTCAGCGCCGGTGACAATCCGGGGTTGCGCCTCGCGGATAATGCCAATGCGCCGGGCGATGCTTTCTGCCGTCAGACCATAATCGCTAGTGACCATGATAATACGAATCCCGCAGTATGGCAGGGCACCTGTCCCGAAGCAATGTTGGGCTTCCACATCGAAAGTGTAGATTGATCAGGCGCAGCATTGTGAAAAAAGATGACCAGGGAAGAAGATCCGGTAGTAGCCGGATCTTCACGCAGCCCCGGCATAGGGGCGAAGCGAATGGCAGTGCGGTATACCTGATAGCGCTTAGGGGAGCGGCGTCAGCGACGTTACCAGCAGCACCCGGCTTCCAACCGGCAGGTCATTACAGGTGTCGAAGCTGCGGGTAATCCATACGGCGCGCCAGAAGTCGGCATGGCGCCAGTTTGGGGTGGGAGTCAGAGTGATTTCGAGCGTCTGCGGGTAGCCAAGGGTAGGATGATATTCGGCGCGCACCGAGAGCACATCGTCGCAGGCGCAACCACGTGAGACGCATGTGCGACGCACTGTACCGTGACGCCCAACGAGATCGAACAGGTCGCGCACAGCAACCGGCGGTTGCTCACACGGACGCGCGGCGTAGCGCGTTTTGATCACACGCTCAGAGCGCACTTCGACCTCCATCCGGCACCCGCGATCACGCAACCGCATCAGGTACGCATCAAACGGGCGACCGCTCCAGCGTGCACGGGCTTCCAGCAGGTCCGTACGATGCTTTGCCAGCTCGCGTTTGACGGCGAGTACGCCAGCAGCGCCGCATACGAACACGATCAGCACCAGCGTTGCGGGAAGAAACCAGATCTTACGTAGCGATAAGAGCATGCAAGAATCATACCATAAGTCTCCTGCAAAGCTGTTACAGCTCATCTCCTCCCAGGATCGTTGCCACGAAACGCCGACCCTGATCGGTCAACGTGAGCATACCATTCTGCTGCACTAGCAAACCGCGCTGTTCAGCACGACGAACCACCTGTTCCGTAAATGCAGGTGGCCAGTTCAGATGTTCACTGAGATGCGCAGCTTGACACTCAACCACCGCCTGCACCGTCGCCTGGTGGTGCAGCAGATGCACTGCAAGCATCGCCTGAGCAAACTCCCATCGCTGACGGACACGCCACACTACCTGCGCCAGCAGACCGCGCTGCGGGGCAAACATCCATGCCAGACAGAAGATCAGTCCTGTCATAACCGCCATCGCACCAGCAATCGATGCATTGAGCGCGAATGCCACCCAACACCCCAGGATTGCCGCCAGTGCGCCAAACAGAGCGCTTAACGCCAGCATATGCGGCAAACGATCAGTTAACAGATAGGCGGCAGCCGGCGGTGCAACCATCAACGCTACGACCAGCACCGAACCGACGGCATTGAACGCGCCTACTGCCGTCAGCGATACAACACTCATCAGACCATAATGCAAAGCCGCTGGTGCAAATCCAAAAGCAGCTGCCAGCGCTGCATCGAAAGTTGCCAGTTTCAACTCCTTGTAGAATGTGATCAGGAGCGCCAACGATACCATCAGGATACCGCTCATCAGCCAGAGCGACCGCGGACCAAGATCGTTTCCGGCGAACTCAAACCGATCCAGCGGTGCAAACGCAAGTTCGCCAAGCAGTACGGCGTCGACATCGAGATGAATACGGCCTGCATACTGCGCTATCAGGATAACAGCAATACTGAACAGCAGCGGAAAGACCAATCCAATCGCAGCATCTTCGCGCACCCGGTTCGACCGACTCAACAGTTCGGTCAGCACCACCGTCGCCACACCGGCGCCTGCTGCAGCGACGACCAGAACCGGCGAGGTTATGTCCCGCACAACGAAGAATGCCAGCACGATACCCAGCAGAACCGTGTGGGTAATGGCATCGCTGATCATCGCCATACGGCGCAGCACCAGGAAGACTCCGGGCAATGCACAGGCGACTGCAGTTACGATTGCGATGAGGATAATTTCGGTGAACAGTTCCATAGGCAACACTGCCATTCCAGATCAATCGACCATCCAGGTCATGCACCCTGCCGTGCAACCGGGCGATTAACTCGAAACCAGTTCCACACCAGCCCGCGGCGCGGCGCGAACAATAACGAGATTAGTGCCAGTGCACTGATGCACACAACAATCACCGGTCCGGTGGGGAGACGAGCAGCAGCGCCACTCAGCACCACTCCGCCAACCCCGGCGACGGCGCCAAACACGCCGGAAAGCACGACCATCACACCGAGTCGATCAGTCCACTGACGCGCTGCAACTGCCGGAGCAACGATCAGTGCACTCATGAGCACGACGCCGACTGCCTGTAAGCCGATGCTGATTGCAGCTACCAGCAGTGATGTCAGCAGAACGCTGAGCAAATGCACCGGCAAACCCATACTTCTGGCAAAATCGGGATCAAACGACAGGATCGCGCATTCCTTCCAGAAAAGCGCTAGTACCAGCAAAGCTGCTCCACCAATCGCAGCCATTGCTGCAACGTCGCGCTCAAGCAGGGTTGCCGCCTGACCAAAAAGATACCTGTCGAGACCAGCCTGCGCTGCATCGGGCCGGGCTTGCACCCACGTCAACAACACTAACCCGAACCCAAAGAACGTTGCCAGGATCAACCCCAGTGCACCATCCTGCTTGATACGGGTAGTGGAGATGATCGCCATGACGAACAGCGCACCAATCCAACCAGCGACCGCTGCACCGATCATAAGCACCAGCGGCTCCTTGCTTCCGGTTATGATGAACGCGAGCACAATTCCAGGCAGCGCTGCGTGCGACATCGCATCGCCGAGCAAACTTTGCCGCCGTAGCACGGCGAACGCACCCAGCACACCGCTCACAACACCCATGATTCCGGAACCGAGCGCAACGGTGCGAAGGGTATAGTCGAACAACAGATTGCTGAGCATTGCTATCTTCCTGTCTACGACACAGCAATTCCGGCGCGCGGTTCAGGCGCAGAACGTCCGGGATCACGCCCCTCGAGAAATGCGATCTGTCCGCCATACGTGGCGCGCAGCGTCGCGGCGTTGAATACCTCTGCCACCGGACCACTGGCGACGAGACGTACATTCAGCAGCGCGACCTGGTCAAAATACTCACTGACCGTTTGAAGGTCGTGGTGCACAACCACTACCGTTTTACCGGTCGCGCGCAAGTCGTGCAGAATGCGAAGAATGGTTCGCTCAGTGGTGGCATCGACCCCCTGCAGCGGTTCGTCCATGAGATATACCTGCGCATCCTGCACTAGCGCTCGCGCCAGAAAGACGCGCTGTTGCTGCCCGCCAGAAAGCTGACCGATCTGGCGGCTGGCAAAATCCTGCATACCGACGCGCGCCAGCGCGTCGAGCGCCTGTTCACGCTCACGCTTCCCCGGACGCCGAAACCAACCCAGCGCACCATACCGCCCCATCACCACCACATCGAGCACACTGGTTGGAAAATCCCAGTCCACGCTGTTCCGCTGTGGCACATACGCAACCAGCCTTCGCTGTTGGGCATACGGCTTGCCATAGACCAACACCTGCCCGGCGGAAGGCCGCACCAAACCCAGAATCGCTTTCATCAATGTCGTTTTGCCAGCGCCGTTCGGTCCGATAATCCCCATCAGCACGCCGCCAGGGATCGTCAGATCAATATCCCACAGCACCGGCTTATCACGATACGCAACCGTCAGATCGGTCACTTGGATCGCAGGCTGCTCCGTTTTCATATACGTTTCCCCCCTTCAACCTTCGCCCCGCAACGATGTAACAATAGTATCGATATTATGTCGCACCATACCGATGTATTCACCCTCTGGCGTACCGGGGTCGCCGAGCGCATCGGAGAAAAGTTCCCCGCCGATACGCACCTCAAACCCGCGCGCACGCACTGCGGATTGCACTGCCGCCATCGTCCGTTGCGATACAGATGTCTCGACGAATATGGCAGGGATGCGCCGTGTTACAATAAAGTCGGCAAGCTTCTGAACATCGGCGGCGCCAGCCTCGATCACTGTGCTGATGCCCTGCAATCCGTGCACCTCAAACCCATAGGCGCGTCCAAAATAACGGAAGGCATCGTGTGCGGTCACTAGTACGCGCTGATCTTCGGGAACAAGCGCCGCCTGACTCTGCACATAGGCGTGCAACTCATCAAGCTGGCGCCCGTAGGATTCGGCATTTGTTCGATAGATCGACGCATGCGATGGATCAAGATCGATCAACACATCGCGCACATACTCCACGGTCTGACGCCATAGCATGACATCGAACCAGACATGGGGATCGAACTGGTTATCGTACTCGTCTGACGGAAGCAACGCCTCACGCGGGATGCCACCGGTCACTGCGATCGTCCGGCTCCGACTCTGCATTCGTTCAAGCACCTCACCCATCGCAGCTTCGAGATGGAGACCGTTATAAAAGATGATATCCGCCCGCTGCAACTGCACCACATCATCGGCGCTTGCCTTGTAGAGATGTGGATCGACGCCCGGTCCCATCAGGGTGACGACCTCGACCCGATCGCCGCCAACATTGCGCACCAGATCGCCAACTATGCCCGTCGTCGCAACAACACGGATCCGACGGGTGGCAAGATCGTCGCCGCCGATTGCGGGTTGTGTGCATCCGACGAGTAGAGCGGCCGCCAGCATGATCCAGATAGTGGCGTGTGTCTTCAGTTTCCCCATAATTCAAATTCTCCAAAAAGATAATTTTGTTATACCTAAATCCCACAACGCATTATAGGTGACAGTGCTACGCGTGTCAAGGATCAACGGCGCTCCGTGATTACCGGGCAGGAGAGCGCGGCGCCGGGTCGCACTGGCGCCCCGCTTTTTTGCAGGCAAATGGGGAGGGAGATGGCTGGACGGACTCTTGCCAGAATGCTATGATGATGGCATGTGAAGAAATGCGCACTCACCTGCGTAACTCATGCGTGTAGATGAAGCGCAAGCCATACTGAACCAGACCTGGCGACGGTCATGCGCTGCGATTGGACATGCAGAACAGGAGTTTCTTATGAGCGACAACCAACCCCCTGTCAGTCGCTTCCCCATTCCTGAGCGGCTCGATGATCTACCGCAGGATATTCGTGAGCGGATCGAGAAGGTTGCCGAAAAGACTGGCTTCGTTCCTAATGTGTTTCTCGCTCTGGCTCATCGTCCCGATGAGTTTCGCGCCTTCTTCGCGTACCACGATGCATTGATGGAACGACCCTCTAATCTTTCTAAAGCTGAAAAAGAGATGATTGTGGTGGCGACTTCGGCTGCGAACGACTGTCTCTACTGCGTGGTCGCGCATGGCGCCATCCTCAGAATTCGCAGCAAGAACCCGCGGCTTGCTACACAGATTGCAGCCAATTATCGGCGCGCCGAGATCACGCCGCGTCAACGCGCCATGATCGAGTATGCGCTAAAAGTAGCGCTGGACTCGGCCCGAATTGACGAGTCGGACTGGCAACCGTTGTACGATCACGGCTTCACGCAGGAGGATATCTGGGAGATCGGCGCAATTGCCGCCTTCTTTGCGATGAGCAACCGGCTGGCAAATATGAGCGCGCTACGTCCTAATGATGAATTTTATACCCTGGGTCATTGAATCATCAGATCGCGTACCTAGGTGTGATCATGCATGCATCTTCGACTCGATTGCGGTGGCGGTTGACCCCGATCAGGCAGCCGATCTGTTTCGCACCGATTCGTCGCTATCGTTGGGACGGTTGCCGAGGGATGGACAGAAAATCTTGGCGAGTATCTGGTTAATTCTGCCGGGCGCGCCCTGGTGGCTGTTCCAGATCGCGCCGAGATCTATTTTGTCGGGGCATAGGGCAAGTTTCTCGTCAATCCTGACGATCCGGCCATCGGCGCCGATCCTGAACGCGTGGCACGGTTGCAGCCGAACGATCAGTTCTTTGCCGATGCCTTCGCCTGGTGGCATAGTCGTCAGTTCTCTCTCGCTTCAGGCATCAGGACAACTAGTCTCACCCTTACTCCTTACGGAAGCAGGAGGTCAGCGGGTATGGGAGGGCAAGCGCACCCCTGCGTCTCATCTCCCGCTTCAGGCATCAGGACGACCAGACCTTCCCCCTTCTTTCCTTGTGGGAGAAGGGGGTTGGAGGATGAGGGGCAAAGGCGCATGCCGGTTACCGCCGCAACGCTAGACGCACCAGTTGAGCTAGACGCCACGGCGATGGCGCCTGTTCGAGTCGGGTGATCGCCTTGCACAGTTCAATGTTGCGTTGCGGTTCGATCGAGAGAAACAGTTGGGGAATGCTGAAGGGACCGCGCAGTATCGACTTTTGCGGGTTGGGGAGCATCAGAGGGTTCGCCATTTTGCCGCCATACCGCCTTTCGCTATTCGCAATCGGGAATGCGCCCCATGGCAGCACACCCGCTAGCACCGCCTGCTGCGCTACGGCATTGATCGTAATCGTGCCGTACTGCAAATTGTTCAATGCTCGTTCGAATGCCGTGCGCACCCGGCGTTCACGCAATGTGCGCGGATGGATGAGGATCGTCGCCGCCACTGCTCCCAGAACCTGCCGATTAAGAAACTCAACTGCTGCGTCGATGAACGTCGCTACGTCCTTTGCATCGAGCGCAAGTTCACCAATAGTCGGGCAGAACATCGTGCGCACAAAGCAGTCCGCGTCGAGCGACGAAGGATCAAGGTCGGGAATAACCGTCCAGGGCAGGTGATCAAGATTCGCCTGCCCGATACGATGCGCGCGAGTGTGGGCATTCAGGAGCGCATCGAGCTGTCGCCGCGCTTCGGGGAACGGCGCCTGCCGGGTGGGAATACGCGCCAGCACCTGTTCGAACGAAGCCAGAAATGAGTCACGCCGTCGCCATCCACGGTGCTGCACGATCAGGCGCGGAGCGGCAGAAACAGACGCTGCATTCCACACAAACGCACGCACCAGAAGAGTCGCGTGCTGGTACAGATCGTCATCGCTCCACGGACCCGGCACGACCAGCACGGGCGTTATGTTGCCAGCCTCGCCGCTGAACGGTTTTGCCAGCACTGGTTCACGCCGCACGCGACGTTCAACGCCTTCCTGTCCTGCACCAAAGATCAGTGTGTCGAAGGCAGCATCGGCACCGCTAAAGTGGATGGTATCGACCAATTCGTGAGTGCAGAGATACGTATCGAGGTCCTTATCGCCGTAGATTAGCCGGACAACACCCTGATCGAACAGCGGGCGAAAGACCTCCTCAAAGAGCGACGCCAGCGAGGCACAGGTCGAATGCAGCTTCAGCGCCACCACATCACCGTCAATAAACAGTTTGTGCAGCACATCGGTCACCGGCAGGAAAGAAGACAGGCTGGCATTCAATATCAGCGCAACACGCCCACACCCCGGCGGATTTCGGTAGATCTCCGCCTGACGCTGCACTACTTCCTCGACAGTCATACCCGGTTCGATCCAGACCTCGCCGGTCATTCGGGGGAAGAGTGCTGAGTCATAACGGCTGGCAGGCAGCACTGGCGCTACCACCTGCCCATTTGATCGGGTCGTCAAATTACCAGGAAGACGCGGACGCCCATGATCGCGCACGTCGATCAGCGCCTGATGGATCAACCGCAGGGCGCGGGTCAGGATCGTAAACCAGGTACGTTCTTCGCTCTCACCATACCCCCCTGGCGCCAATCCCTTGGACTCCAGACTTATTGTAATCCAGCGATCCTCAGCTTCCGCAAGGGAGCGACGCAAGGTAGCGAGCAGGTCGATACGCTCGCTGAGGCTTACCTGAATCCAAGAGTCTTTTCGGACGTACAGATCAGCGAGCGCGCGATCTACATCCGCCCATAGTGGCGGCGTATGAGGCGCTTTCGGCATAGCCTGATGATCTGGTACAATGGCCGTCATCACAGCCTCCTTCTTCTTCCTTCAGGCAGCCGTCGTCTATCCTGGCGCGCTCTGGCGGCAAACACTCTGTGAAACGCCCGAACGTCGTCTCATGAGAAAACTGTCCTCTTCATATTGTATCATAACGCTGTGCATCACACTGGGAAGAGGATCGGCATCAACCTGAACGATTGACAACCCAACGCCTTCTCTCTAGCACATTGACTATCGGATGCGCGCGAACGCTCCGCCGATCAAAGCGGAGCCGTTGCACGAGATCAGCAGTTTTCACAAAGGTTGAACCTGTTGGAAGAGGTTGAACGCTCATGGGAATGGCGTGCCCCACGCGATGACAAAAAAATTGCGGTCAGTCTACACTCCGCTAGAAGCGGTCGTCTCGTGCGACACGGTAGACCCAGACGAGAGTTAACGCATATGAGAACTGCTCATCTACTCAGGCTTTGATCAGCGAGCAGCGGATCAGAAAACGATGGAGTACCGTCTGTTTGGTCGCACTGGCGTGCGCGTGGCACCGTTGTGCATCGGCGCAATGAACTTCGGCAATCCAACTGACGAAGCGGAAGCGCCGCACATTGTTGACCGCACCCTCGACGCTGGGATCAATTATTATGTTCGACACCGCCAACAGTTACAGCAATGGAGAGAGTGAACGCATTATCGGGTGCGCCCCGGCATGGGTGGAAAGCGCAACCGCGTGTTCCTTGCCACCAAGGGACATTTCACGTCGGACCCGGACCCAATGATCGTGGCAATTCGCGCCTGCACCTGATGTGCGCCTGTGAAGACAGCCTCCGCTGCCCGCAGACCGAATCATATTACTCCATCGCCCCAATCCCGCCACACTGGTCGAAGAGACCCCGGCATCGCTGACCGACCTGGCACGTCAGGGGAAGGTGCGCTATGTCGGGTGTTCAACCCACCCCGCCTGGCGAGTAATGGAAGCGCTAATGGTAAGCGAGTTGAAGGGGTATGTACGCTATGTCTCGGAGCAACCACGCTTACAACCTGCTTGATCGACGCATCGAAAATGAACTGTTGCCGCCATGTCAGACGGATGGTCTGGCCGTTATTCCGTGAGCACTGCTGGCTCAGGGAATGCTGGCGGGGCGCTACACCGATATTGCTGCGCCTCTGCCTGACTCGCGCGTTGCCCTGCGCGGCGGCATCTATGCCGAACGTGTTACCGCACGCGGCATAGAGATTCGGTCGCGCCTTTGCTACGCTTGCGAGCGAGCATGGTCTCACACCTGCGCAACTTGCTCTGCTGTGGGTCAGGGATCAACCCGGCATTACGGCACCGAATCTTCAGTGTGCGTACCCTTGCGCAACCGGAAGAAGCGCTGCCAGTGTTTGGAGATGACATTGAGCGATGATCTACGTGTCGCGTGTGATGTACTCGTACCACCGGGCAGCGCCGTTGTCGACTCCCACAACACATCGGGCTAAATGAAGATGCAACTTCTGCAACCGGAATCAGAGTTGCCAGAAACGCAGTATGGTGGTACGATCAGCGTAACCCTACCCCGGTCGGGAGTGGTGTGTTGTTTCGAGCCAACACAGTTTCAAAGGGAGTCGTGCTCCGACAGAGTGGGCTATGCGGCGGGCCGCAGATACCCACGGGCCGGCACCCGCCTGCCTTGTGCAGGTTCGAAACCTATCCGCTTCACGCCGGCGGTGGGGCTTAAGTTCTGCGCTATGCTATTTCTCATCTACGGTCCAGACGAATATGCGCGCAGTGAGGCGCTGGCGACACTAAAGGCGCGTGTGCCTGCCGAAGTCGCTGATCTGAATGTGACCACACTCGATGGACGGCGAACGACACTCGATGACCTGGTGAACGCCTGTGAAGCGATGCCGTTCCTCGCTGACCGGCGATTAGTGATCGTCTATGATCTGCTGAAACACCAAAAAGCTGGAAGAGAGCGTGATGAATTGCGCGCATACCTGGAGCGTGTACCGGATTTCTGCGACCTGGTCTTCCTAGAAAGCGAAGATGTGGATCGACGTAGCGCGCTCTTCACCTTCCTGAAGAAACACGCCAGCGTCCGCGAGTGCCTGCCACGCGAAGGCGCTGCACTGTTAAACTGGTTGCGTGAACGCGCGCAGTCGCTCGGCGTTTCGCTCGACAGAGACGCAGCGCAACGGCTGACCCTGCTGGCAGGCAATGACGGGCGATTACTGGTCAACGAACTCGCCAAACTGGCAAGTTTTGTCGGGCGTGGCGGGCGCATCACCGTCCGCGAGGTCGATCTGCTGGTTGCCGATACGCAAGAGCAGAATCTGTTCGCCTTCATCGACGACCTGAGCGCCCGCCGCCGCAGTGCAGCGCTCAGCAGTCTGCGCCGCCTGTTCGATGACGGTCAAGCGGCGCAGTATATTCTGTTCATGATGGCGCGGCAGGTGCGCATCCTGCTGGGAGTCAAAGATCTTGCGGCACAGCGCATGCATCCCGACGACATCGCGGCGCAGTTGGGGCAGAAACCGTTTGTCGTGCAGAAAGCAATCGAGCAGGTACGCGGATTCAGTGATGCTGATCTGCGTCAGTTGCACCGACGCCTGCTCGAACTTGACCACGCATCAAAGACTGGACGCGCAGAGATTGAAGCCGGACTTGAGTTGATCGTTGCTGAAATGTGCTCCTGAAACGCTTCAGGATGAAGATGCAGCTATTGCCTTGGCGAATTTCTTTGCCAGGCGCGACTTGCGGCGCGCAGCGTTGTTCTTATGGATGATCCCCTTGACCGCAGCACGGTCCAGCAGGCTCATCGCCTTACGCACCAGTTCTGCATCGGGCGTGCCTGCGAGGATCGCACGTTCCGCCTTCTTGATCGCCGTCTTGACCCGCGAGCGGTACATCTTGTTGCGCAACGCGCGGCGTGCATTCGCCCGAATGCGCTTTTCAGCAGACTTTGTGTTTGCCAAGACTCGAACTCTCCCTCATACTGTGCATGCTGCTCATAATGAGAGCGGCTGCCAGTGCGCCGCTCATGCTAGTCTGTGATTATACCAGGAAGCGACAATCTGCGCAAATAGCCTATCCTCGGTTCTCAGTTCTCCCGTGAAACACTCACGCGCACTCCTGAACACCATGATCGTTGCGACTGGCTACCTGGTAAGCCGGGTGCTTGGTCTGGCACGCGATGTATTGATCTCGAATCAGTTCGGCACCAGCCCTGAACTGGCTGCATTTCGCGCTTCGTTCGGCATTCTCGACCTGATCTACCTGGTGGTTGCCGGAGGCGCGTTAGGATCAGCGTTCATCCCGGTCTTTTCTGCAGCGCTAGAGCAACGCCGCGATGCCTGGCGCCTGGCATCGGCAGTGCTCAACCTGACATTGCTGGCGCTGGTTGCAGCATGCACTGCAGTGTGGATATGTGCCGCACCGCTGGTGGCATTGACCGTTGGGCGCGGACTGGATGCGGCAGAGCGCGCGCTTACCGTAGACGTCCTGCGCCTGATGTTGATCCAGCCGCTCCTGCTTGGAATCGGTGGTCTCGCCAAAGCGACGCTCGAATCGTTCAATCGCTTTGCGTTACCCGCTATCGGATCGAACCTGTACAACCTGGGGATCATTGGCGGCGCGCTGCTTGGACCGTGGTTCGGCATCTATGGTCTGGTGTGGGGGGTGAATATCGGCGCGGCGCTCTTTCTGCTGGTGCAACTGCCGGGGTTGCGCGCTGTCGGAGCAACGTATCGGATCGGACGGCAGCCTTCCGATGCTCACTCCATGCGCATGCCATTCCTGTCGTTCTTCCACGCCGAAGGAGTCGGACAGATGCTGCGACTGCTTGGGCCGCGCATATTCGGGCAGTCCGCCTGGCAGGTCAACATGATCGCAATTGTCAGTCTGGCATCAACGCTGGGCAGCGCAGCCCTGGCGGCTAACGCATATGCGCTACAATTAATGATGTTGCCGCACGGATTGATTGCATTGAGCCTGGCAACAGTTATCTTTCCCGATATGGCGCGTCAGTATGCTGCGGGCGACCGGGCGACGCTGCGTGCGACGGCGCTCGGCGGAGTGCGCGCCGTGCTCTTCCTGGCGCTTCCTGCATCGGCGATCCTTGGCGTCCTGGCGCTCCCTGTGCTGCGCGCACTCTATCAGCGCGGCGCTTTCGACGCTACATCGGCAGCATTGACAGCTGAGGCGCTGGCGATGTATGCTCTGGGACTTGCCGGGTTCGCCGCTGCCGAAATCGTGGTGCGCGCCTTTTTTGCGATGCAGGATACCCGCACACCAGTGATCGTCGGTATTGGAGCAGTGGCGTTCAACATCAGCCTGGGATGGTCGTTTCTGGAGCTGGGGATGGGGCTAGGTGGATTGGGCCTGGCGTTTAGCCTGGCGAACCTGTTTGAAGCCATGCTGCTCCTGGCACTACTTGGACGACGGCTAGACGGACTGGAGCGCGACTTCTTCCGGGCAACTGGTGCGATGATCTTGGCGACCCTGGCATGCGTTCTCACCCTCACGCTATTGCACCGCTCCTCGTATGCGGTTCTGCCCTTTGTCGCCCCTGGCGACACCTACCATTGGCCCGGCGATTTCCTCCCGCTCCTGGCATGGCTGACAGGCGTGACGGCGCTTGGAGGGATAGTCTACGCCGGTATCGCTGCTCTGCTGCGTGTACCGGAACTCGGCACAACCATGGCACGCGGGCAGCGGATTCTGGGTCGAGTGCTGCTGCGGTAGACGCCAACCCCGCACACCCAGGTCGTGAGCGACGCCAATCGCTACACGAGCCGCAACGAACAAGATTGGCAGAGTTCCCGATGGGAACATCTATTTTTCTGCTGTTCCTTACTTCGTACCTGTTCACACCTGGGTTAACACACGCGCCTGGGGGCGAGAGCGGGACGTCCTCGCTGCGTCTACGGGGGCAAGATGCCCTTGCTTCCAGGAGAAATGTGAACACGCACCTTACTTCACTGCCCACAGGTACGCTACCGCACGCCGATGGATGCCCTGCCGCGACCCGACGAGAGGGCGCAAACAGGCAATAAACCTTTCCATCTCATCGAGCCTCAGCACCCACTGCATTGCTTCTTCAATGGTCGGAATGTTGGGGTTGCCAGCTGTACCGATGAAGGCATGCCAGTCGTTATCTTCAGGAGGAACGATGTCCACCTGTAACTCGAGATGGATCTCCCCGAACCCTGCCTGTTCCACATACGTAATGAGATTACGCTCATCGAAATTCAGCATTGGATCGCTGTCAACTGGCTGCAACTGACGATAGACTGCCTTGATCTTCTGAGCGATGTCGATCACCGGCGTCACATCGTACCCGGCGAATCGCTGTGGTTGATCAAAGAGGTCAGTGCCGAACCGGTTGATTGGCTCTAAGATAGACAGTCGTCCACTAGGCTTGAGCACTCGATAGAACTCTCGAAACGACTGTTGCTTTGCCGAAACGTAGATCAGGACCGAACGTAGGGCGACCACGTCCACTGAGGCATTGTCCAGCGGCGAGAGATCCTCTGCTGGAGCACGCACGAACTGGCAGCGATCCAGCAGCCCCATGTCGCGCGCCAGCGACTGCACGTATTCGAGCAAGTCCTGCGAAATGTCGCTCAGAATGACCATCCCAGATGCAATCTTTTCCAGCGCGTCAAACCCGATCAACCCATCGCTGCACCCGACGTCGAGCACAGTTTCGCCTTAGGCAAGGCGCGCGTTGTGCAACACCTTATCCCGCATCGGTCGCAAAAAAAATCCAGAACCCTCCGCATGCGCCGTGCATCGCTGCCGAAACGCCAGTGCAATAGCCACTCGCTCCAGATATCACCACCCATCGGCGCCTCCTGAGGTTTTGCGGGTGGATAGAACTGTCCCCTCAACACATGGGAAGATAGACCGGCAATGAATGTGCATGTTCTGCCACCACCAGCCAGACAAGCGCGACCACGCCGTATAACACTGCCCGGAAAACGCAGCATGTGTATGATACAATCCCCGTAATCACGCTGCCGATGCTACCGAAGGAGTATCTGATGGATCACGAGGAAGTACTGGCAGCGATTGAACGTGATAATGAAATCCTCATATGCGCGTTCTTTTGCATTCCCTTGCGCTTTTGCCCCTCTTTCCCCCAACCCCCCTCTCCCACAATGGGAGAAGGGGGAGTTTGGGCGTCCTGAAGCCTAAAAAGAGAGAAGGAACGCAGGCGCCTCTCAAAAAACCTCCCCCTGTAAAGGCGAGGACGGGACGTCCTCGCGGGGCAGTTGAAGGCAGAATTGCTCGCGCTCCCGTGATGGGGCGCATTGTTGTGTGCCGGCAGGATGCCCGCGCTCCCAAGATACCCGCGCATCCAGGCAGCGCAGGGACGCGAACGGTTTCAGCGCGCCAGGAACATTCCAGAACAATCATGGGTTGCCCTGGCAGGAATACATCCTGATCGATCAAGATTTGATATGAACCCCGCTCACGACACAATGCCGCTTGCGACGAGCAACTCGGCGTTGAGAATAGCGCCGCCAGCCGCGCCGCGGATGGTATTGTGCGACAGCGCAACCATGCGCACATCCAGTACCGGGCAGGCACGCACCCGCCCGACGCTGGCGCTCATGCCGCGCCCGGCGTCACGGTCACGACGGGGTTGTGGACGGTCGCTGGCGCGGTGAACGATGAGCGCTTGTTCTGGCGAACTTGGCAGGTGACGCACAATCTCAGGTGGCGTGAACCCTTCCAGCACTGCTAGCGCCTCTTCCGGCGATGGTTTCTGTGCAAATGATGCCGCGATCAGCGCTGTATGGCCATCAATGATCGGAACACGAGTCACCTGTGCGCTGATGGCGATCTGCGCTTCGATAACCCGACCTTCCACAACTCTGCCAAGCAATTTGCGCGGCTCGGACTCAATCTTCGCCTCCTCGCCGCCATCGGCGATATTCGGGATGATATTGTCGATAATGTCGAGCGACGCCACGCCGGGATACCCGGCGCCAGACACTGCCTGGAGTGTACTGATGTGCACCTTCTGCAAACCAAACGCATCGTGGAGCGGCTTCAGCGGCATCACAGCGCTGATCGTTGCACAGTTTGGGTTGGTCACCAGGCATCCCTGCCAGCCACGTTCAGCACGTTGACGTTCAATCAGCGCCAGTTGATCAGGATTGACCTCTGGGATGATCAGCGGCACATCAGCGACTGTGCGGTAGGCGGATGCATTCGAGCAGACAGCAGTGCGTGCTGCCCAGAGCGGCTCCGCCTCACGCGCCACATCTGTTGGCAGCGCCGACAGCGCAATCGCAACATCAGCCACTATTTCAGTTGGCTGAACGATCATTTTCGCTGCCCGTTCCGGGATCGGCGTATCGAGTATCCAGCGCACCACTCCGCCGTAGGGATGCCCAATCGTCCGGTCCGAACCAGTCAATACAGCTATCTCGAACCACGGGTGATCCGCCAGGAGTTGTACCATCCGCTGACCAACGGCGCCTGTGGCGCCGAGAATAGCAACCGGTAATCGCTTGTGAAGCATACCTGTGATCCCTCCCATTAGGCTTCATACCCTCGTCAGGCGATGCATAGCGCGCACGGCAGCATCGCAGTCTGCCGCAGCGACGACGGTGCTGATCGAACATTCAGATGATCCTTGCGCGATAGCGATCACGTTGATATGACTGTCGGCGAGTGCGCCAAAGACGCGCGCCGCAACCCCCGGCGTGTCGCGCATACCTGCGCCAACTGCAGTCACAATCGCGACATTCTCACGCGCCCAGATCCGATCAATATCGCGGCGCGCCAGTTCCATCGCCAGGTTGTGCTCAAGCGCGTAGGTGACCTGGGCAACAGTGTTGGACGGCACAACAAAGCAGATACTCTGTTCCGACGACGCCTGTGAGATCATGAGCACATTCGCGCCAACACTGGCAACGGCGCTAAAGGTGCGTGCAGCAACGCCAGGAACGCCGATCATGCCGCGTCCTTCAACAGTGACGAGACTCAGATTGCGGATGGCAGTGACGGCTTTAACTGTCTGACCGTTCGGTTCAACCTCCTGAACAACCAGCGTACCAGGGTGAGATGGGTTGAAGGTATTGCGAACACGCAGCGGAATACCGCGTTCGACAATCGGGCGAATAGTGCGCGGATGCAGCACCTTCGCACCAAAATATGCCAGTTCTCCCATCTCGGCATACGAGAGAACTGGTATCACGCGGGCATCGGGTGCCAGACGCGGGTCGGTGGTCATCACACCATCAACGTCGGTATAGATATCGACCTCGTCAGCGTCGAGCGCTGCGCCGATGATTGCGCCGCTGTAATCGCTGCCGCCGCGCCCCAGTGTGGTCGTTACCCCCTGCTCGGTTGCACCAATAAAACCAGTAATGACCGGCACAATGCCACTGTCGAGCAGCGGCAGGATCCGGGCGCGGGTTCGTTCGCGTGTCACTTCCTGCAACGGGCGTGCATCGCCGAAGTGTGCAGTCGTCACGATGAATTCGGAAGCATCAAGTGCTTCGGCAGGGATACCGCGCGCCCGTAGTGCTGCAGCCACTACCCGCACACTCATACGCTCGCCAAGACTCGAAATTGCATCAATCGCACGCGGAGACAGTTCACCGAGAACTGCGACGCTGTGACACAGGATGCTGAATTCGTCAATCAGGCGTGCAATCTGATCGTTAATAGCAGCGCGCTCCTGATCGTCAGGCACAAGTTCCGCCAGCGCAGCGGCATGCTTTTCGCGCAGCATCCGATCCAGATCGCGAAATGTGTGCTTATCGCCGGATGCAGCAGTTGTCGCGCCGCGGATCAGCATATCGGTCACACCACTCATTGCGGAGACTACCAGCACTACACGCCCCCAGGCAGCACGTTGCGCTTCGGTGATTGCAGCCACTGCCTGGATCGCAGCAGCATCACCAACCGAGGTGCCACCAAACTTCATCACCAGCAAAGGCATTGCGAACCCTCCTTGCGTTACCAGCCCAACCATCGAAGAATAGCGTTCATATCTGCCGGCACTGGCCGCGGTGAGTCGAATTGCTCTACTGCCAGTCCGGGATCCTTCAATCCATGACCGGTCAGCACTGCCACGTAGCATGCATCCGGATCGGCGCGCCCCTCGGCGACCACTTTGCGCAACCCAGCGACGCCAGCCGCCGATGCCGGTTCCGCAAATACTCCCTCCAGTCGCGCCAGGTCGCGCCAGCTCTGCAAGATCTGCTCATCGCTGACGGCGTCGATCAATCCTCCCGACTGATCACGCGCGTCGAGCGCGTAACACCAGCTCGCTGGATTGCCGATTCGGATCGCGGTCGCAACCGTCTCAGGACGTTCCACCGGAGCGCCGCGCACAATCGGCGCCGCACCCTCTGCTTGAAAGCCAAACATCTTCGGCAGGCGGTTGATCCTCCCTGCTTCGTAATACCTGCGGAATCCCATCCAGTACGCAGTGATGTTGCCTGCATTGCCAACCGGCAGACAGAGTGCATCAGGCGGACCTCCCAGCGCATCACAGATCTCGTAGGCTGCGGTCGCCTGCCCTTCGAGGCGGTGCGGATTAACGGAGTTAACTAGCGTCACTGGAAACTGCTGCGCCAGATCGCGCACAATGCGCAGCGCTTCATCAAAGTTTCCCTCGATCACCAGCAACCGCGCGCCATACATTAACGCCTGCGCCAGTTTCCCCAGGGCAATCTTTCCGGCAGGTACCACAACGATGGACTCGATACCGGCATGCGCCGCATATGCTGCTGCGCTTGCCGAGGTATTTCCGGTCGAAGCGCAGATGACCGAGGTGGCGCCAGCTTCGATGGCCTTGGCAACCGCCACTACCATCCCGCGATCTTTGAACGATCCGGTCGGGTTGGCGCCTTCGTACTTCAGGTACAACTCACGCACGCCGATGGAGCGCGCCAGGCGGGGTGCAGCGATCAGCGGCGTGTCGCCCTCGCCAAGGCTGAGACGCGGAGTTTGCCTGGTCAATGGCAGAAATGCGCCATAGCGTTCGAACAGCATGCCTTCCTCCGTCTGTAAATAGAAAAGCCCCCATCCTGGTGCAGGAGGGGGCGTCCATCGCAATCCAGCTGTCAGCGCCCGGAAACCCTCCCACGACGAATCGCCCCAATCATAGTGGTCGGGGTCATCGTCGCGGTTATCGTCGTGTGGGGTGCTGCAAGCATATCAGTTGCCGGTGTCGCGGATTGTTGACAGGGTTACTATACCCGTGATGGCGCAGACTGTCAAGCGAACCGGGACAGGGGGTGCGAGCCAGGTGCCAGGAAACGATCCACACTTTTCAACATTCAACCTTCATCCACTGTCTCCCCTCGCTGTGCTATAATTGCTACCAGAAAACTGCACAATTAGGAGCATTTCGACTATGGCGCAGCGCGAACCGACCATCGCTAGCATTCTTATGGAACTGGCTGAGGAATACGACGATGTCGTCGCTGAACGTGAAATCTATGAACGTGTGTTGCACCGGCGCCCAAGCCAGGCACGTGATCCTTTCGCCAGCATTCGTGAACGTCTCCGCTTCCATGCGAGCGAGGTCGGTTGGGTGCGGCTCGGTGAGGGCAAATTGTTACCCCTGCGCATCGCATTGACCGGATTGCGATTCCGGGTTGCGCCGGATCCGCACGAAATGGCGACTGGCCTGCTGCTGCGCACACGGTTGATCCCGTTCGTTCCGCTCAACCGCACCGACTTTGTGCTGATCGACGCTGGGGGATCGCCAATCCGGTTTCAATTTGATGCCATTACCCGGATCGATGATCCGTTCGGTCCGATGGAACAGCCAGCGATCAATATCGGCGACTGGATGCAACAGATGTTCGACGGCGACACGATCCTGGTGACGATTGAGCAGACATTGCCGCTGACGCTCCGTTTTCAACGTGAGCCATACTCAGCCGTCCATTCGATTGAGGCGCGCCGTCAGGAACAGGAACTGCTTGAAGGGATCGCTACTCGTGTCCTGTCCAGCCGGTCGCTCCCGATCAGCGCCGCCGAAGCTGTGCTGCCGGTCTATGCCCGAGCATCGTGGCGCACAACATACGCGGGACGACCCTGGCAGGACCTGGTGCTGAGCGATCATCGGCTGCGTCTGATCAACGGTCTGTTCCTCAGTGATCGGACGCATCATTCGCTGCTTGATCTCTTTGACACCCAGGAGCAACAGTCCTGGGAAGTGCACGACGCCGAACTGCTAGCAGCAATCGATGCCCTGCAACGCGATATGCTGGAGAGTCGCCGCGAAGCGGCAGCGCAGGAGATCTGGAATGGCGTTGCGCCGCGCGCGTCGACGGCGCAGGTGGTCTTCGATACACGCACCGGCGAAACAACGGTCATTCAGCCAGATCCGATCAACGCCCTCCAAGATTATACCGCGCAGATCGAGGAACGACTGCGCAACGGCGAGTACGATCAGAGTGAGTGGGACGTGCTCGACGAGGACGATGCACTCTTTGCAGACGTGGGCATCGATGACGACGAACTGCCGATAATCGACAATCTGCGCGAATTGATCGCCAAACGCCCTGAACTGCTCGCTGCTGCCCGTCGCCTGGTAACGGCGCTCAGCCCCGACGAGATCGAGCGTCTGCGCCACGCCCAGAGCAATGAAGAGATCCAGAATATTCTGGCGGCGCGTTTTCACCGCATGCTCCCTGATCATCCGTACCTGTTCGCAACGCTTGTGCCGTATGTCGCTTCGGATACGACCATCTCCGATTTCAACGGCGGACCGCCCGAACTGGAAGCGATTTCCGACGATGATATATCGCCGCTCGATGAGGAATGGGACGATGAAAGCGATGCATGGGACGATGAGGGCGACGACTGGCCAACACCCGGCGATGAGGCGCTGGCTGCCAGCCACGAGTTGATGGAGCGTTTCTATGCGTTCCTTCTGGCGCAGGGCAAAAGTGAGGCAACTGCTGCCAGTCGCACTGGTGATCTGTGGATCTATGCCGATTTCCTGGCCAGCTACTATGCAAAGACGCTCGCCGAAGGCAACTATGCGACACTTGATGAATGCCTATTCTTCTTCTACCCTCGTCGTGTTGCCAACAGTTCGCCGCGTGGAGCGCGCGAACTCTGTACGTCCCTGAAGCAGTTTTATGCTTTCCTGCGTACGGAATGCAATATCGACGATCGCTTCGCGCGCGAAATGTGGCGTCGTCGCGATCAGGCTGCGCGGGTCGTCGATCTCTACGAGCGGATCGATGCTGACTCACCACAGTTTGAGCGGTTGTTCGTGCGCCTGTTCGCCCCGTATACCGTCTGAAACCGTCTGAGTGCACGATTGCGCGTGATGATGATATTGCTCCTGTGCCACCGACATCACAGGAGTAGAGTGGCTATCCATAGATAATTGAGATCGCCTCGCTGCTAAGACGCAGAGCACGCAGAGGTACCATAATGAAAACTCTGCAGTCTCAGCACCTGGTATAATGCAAGCCTGCGCTCTCTGCTCCTCTCTGCGGTGCAACCATTCAACGCGCCACCAGGTGGCGGAGAATGCAAAGAGAAAACGCGCAAGACCCCGCGTCTCCACCACCTCTGTAGTGAATTTTTGTAGTGAAGGCGATGATATATTTCATCTCGATGCTGCGCCCCAACACGCACCTGTATGATGTGGCGTTGGATATCCATTCTATCGAAGAACCAACGCTCGATCTGGCGCTGCCTGCCTGGACACCGGGGTCGTACCTGATCCGCGATTATGCGCGCCATGTGCAATCATTCGTCGCAACCGACGAGCACGGCATACCATTGCCTTGGCGAAAGATCGACAAAACCACCTGGCGCATCGAAAACGGCACCGCTCGACGCATCCGGGTCACCTATCAGGTCTATGCGTTCGAGTTGAGCGTCCGCACCAGTCACCTCGACAACACGCATGGCTATTTCAATCCTTCTAACATCTTCATGTATCGCTGCGGTCACGCCCACGAACCATGCCTGGTTCATGTTCAGATTCCTCCTGGATGGCGAATAACGACTGGTCTCGCACCTGCGTCGGAGCAAAACGATGGATGGGTCACATTCCACGCTCACGATTACGACGAACTGGCCGACTCACCGTTCGAGTGTGGCACGCACCGCGTGCTGACGTTCGAGGTGGATGGCATTCCACACGACATTGCGCTCTGGGGACACGGCAATGAAGACGAGCAGCGGATACTGACCGATATATGCACCATCGTTAAAACCACACGCGCTATGTTTGGTCGTCTGCCGTACTCCCGCTACGTCTTCATCGTCCACCTGGTCGATGGTGGGTACGGCGGGCTGGAACATCGCAACAGTGTTTCCTGTATTGTTGATCGCTGGGGATTCCGTCCTGCACGTTCGTATGAAAAGTTCCTGGCGCTCATCGCCCATGAGTTCTTCCACGTCTGGAATGCCAAGCGCATTCGTCCTGTACCGCTGGGACCGTTCGACTACACCCGCGAAAACTACACCCGTCAGTTATGGGTGATAGAGGGCATCACTAGTTACTACGATCAGCTGATCCTGCTGCGCGCCGGGTTGATCAGCCGCGAACGCTATCTCGAAATGATCGCCGACGACATCAAACTGTTGCAGAGTCAGCCGGGACGTACGTTGCAGTCGCTCGAAGAGAGCAGTTTCGACGCCTGGATCAAGTTCTACCGCCCCGATGAAAATGGACCTAACAGCAGCGTCTCGTACTACCTGAAAGGCAGCCTGGTTGCGCTCCTGCTCGATCTGGAAATCCGACGGCGCACTGGCGGCGCGCGTTCGCTCGACGATGTGATGCGCTATCTCTATGCGGAATACGCGGACGACCACGTGCACGACCTCTATAGTGGCAATCGGGTGAAGCGCCCCGGTTTCGATGACAATGACGGCTTCTGCCGCGCAGTCGAAACTGTCGCTGGCGCGGAGGACGGCGCGTACCGGGCATTCCTGGCGCACGCGGTGTCCGGCACAGGCGAACTCGATTATGCACGCGCCTTCGAAACAGTTGGATTGCACCTCGTGTGGGGACATGCGCTTGAAAAAGAGAATGATCATCCGCCAGCATGGCACGGGTTGCGCCTCAAGACCGAGCATGGTCGCCTCAAAGTATCGGTCGTCCTGGCGGGCGGACCCGGCGAAGCCGCCGGGATCTACGCTGGCGACGAACTGATTGCGCTCGATGGTGTCCGAATTGATGAAGAGCGTCTCAAGGCGCGGATAGCGGAGCGACGACCAGGACAGACAGTTGTGTTCAGCCTGTTTCGGCGCGACGATCTCCTTCACATCCCACTGCAACTTGCCGAAGCGCCGCCCGATACCCTCACGATCGCACCGGTCGAGGCGCCAACCGATGAGCAGACTCGACAACTGGAAGCATGGTTGAAGGTGATAGCATCCTGATGAGGCATAGGTCGGTCAACACCTACTCGATGGGAATACAGCCACAGCAGGGACAGGAGGAACGTCTGCCATGTCCAATCTCACATATCTGACAATCGCCGAAGCCGCCGATCTGCTAGCGCGGCGTGAGATCACCGCAGTCGAATTGACTGAAGCGCACTTGCGTCGGATTGACGCCCATGACGCCCGCCTCAACAGTTTTATCACCATCACCTCTGACCATGCACTCGCACAGGCGCGCGCTGCCGATGCTGAACTGACCCGCGGCGTTCGGCGTGGTCCGTTACACGGCATCCCAATTGCGCTGAAAGATCTGTACGATACTGCCGGCATTCGCACCACTGCTGGCTCGACATTCTTCGCTGACCGCATCCCCGACACCGATGCCCGCGCTGTAACGCTGCTCTACCAGGCAGGCGCGGTGCTCCTCGGTAAATTGAACATGCACGAGTGGGCGCTGGGAGTGACTAACATTAACCCACACTACGGTCCCTCACGCAACCCCTGGGACCCATCACGCATCACCGGCGGTTCGTCTGGCGGCGCCGCTGCCGCGCTGGCAGCCGGTCTCTGCATGGGCGCACTGGGCAGCGATACCGGCGGCAGCATCCGTATTCCAGCGTCTCTCTGCGGCATTGTTGGTCTTAAGCCAACCTTTGGGCGGGTAAGCCTGCAAGGGGTTATTCCGCTGAGCTGGAACCTCGACCACGCTGGTCCGATGGCGCGTACAGTGACCGATGCCGCACTGCTGCTCCAGGCAATTGCCGGATATGACCCGGAGGATCCAGTGAGCGTCGCGCTGCCGGTTGATAATCTGCTTGCAACGATCGATGCAGGTGTGACCGGATGGCGTATCGCCCTGGCAACCGATGCACACTTCAGTGAAGCTGATCCGGAAGTTATTTCCGCCATTCGTCGCGCGGCAACCGTTTTCGAGGAACTAGGCGCCCACGTCGAAGCGGTTGATCTCAGCCAGGGGCGTGAAGCAGCGCAAATGAACGCGCTGATGACGACAAGCGATGCAGCTGCATTCCACCGCGACCGTCTGCGCGATTACCCGCACCGGTTCGGCGCCGATGTACTGGCGCGCATGGAACGAGGCGCGCAGTTCACCTCGACTGAGTATGTTCTGGCGCGTCGCTTTCAGAGCGAATGGCGCCGACGTCTGGAGCGCCTCTTCGATCAGTTCGATCTATTGTTGACGCCTGCCACACCGATCACTGCGCCGGTCATCGAAGGGCTGGATTCAATCGAAGCGGCGCGTCAGTTGACCCGCTGCACTGCGCCGTTCAATCTCGCCGGTCTCCCTGCGCTCTCGCTGCCGTGCGGTCTAAGCGCTGCAGGATTGCCGGTCGGGTTGCAGATCGTCGCCGCGCCCTGGAACGAAGCACGGGTGCTGCGCGCGGGCAGGGCTTTCGAGAGTGCAACGCAATGGCATCGCCAGACACCGCCAGGATGGTGAGGCATGACGTCCGCCGGCGACCAACCACGGTTCTATCTCGGCTGCGCAGTCTGGGCGCACCCATCCTGGAGCGGTGTTCTCTTTCCCCGCAATGCGCGCAGCACCGACTATCTGCGTCTCTACAGCCGACGCCTGACCACTGTTGAAGGGAATACCACCTTTTACGCCATACCGTCTGCCGAGACAGTACGGCGCTGGGCGGAGGAAACACCACCATCGTTCCGGTTCTGCTTCAAACTCCCACGCGATATCAGTCACCAGGGACCACTGATGGCACGGATGCGCGAGACAGAGGTGTTTGTGCAACGCATGGCGCCGCTCGGCGAGCGACTGGGACCGTTTTTCCTGCAACTTCCGCCCGGCTATTCACCTTGTCAGATTGACGATCTCGCCGCGTGGTTGCAAGCGTGGCCTCCCACCATCCCGCTGGCTATTGAAGTGCGCCACAGTGACTGGTATACCCCCCAGGAAGAAGCGGCGCTCATGGCGTTGCTGGAACGTCACGGCGTCGGGAGGGTGTTGATGGATGTGCGCCCGCTCGACCTGGGACCGTTGCCCGGCGCAGATGAAGACCTACGCCGCGCACGCGACAACAAGCCGGATGTGCCGCTGCACCCGCTCCGAAGCGCATCATTCACCCTGATACGCTACATCGGTCATCCCGATGTGGCACGGAACGATCCGCTGCTCAACGAATGGGCGGCGCGATTGCGCACGTGGATCGCGGAAGGCACGACTGTCTTCTTTTTCATGCACTGTCCCGTAGAACGCGAGTCGCCGCTCCTCTGTCGCGCACTGCAACGCCGCCTTGAAAGCGCACCCGGCGTACCGCCGCTGCCGTGGGACAGCGCAATCGATGACGGCGAGCAACTGACACTGTTTTGAACCCACCCTGCCCTCGCTCCTATAACAAATGTGAACTCTTACCTATCCTCCTCACTTGCACGCCTGATGAAGATGTGCTATTATCTCAGTACTCCTACCAAGTGAATACCGTCGCGGTGACCCGTAGGCCCGGATGCCAGGGCGTAAAGGTGGAAGCTGGTGCAAGTCCAGCGCTGTGCCGCAACTGTAACCGGTGACAATCACCGGAAGCCAGGATGCCTGCCGCGATGCTGAATGTGTTCGACCCTTCTCGAGCCAAGGAGGAGAACATGACTGACCCCCCTTCTCTACACAGCGGGCAGGTCATGTTGCCCCGGTTCTCGGAAGAGACCGGGGCAGTTTGTTGGCGGGCGATGGAACAATGCCTGTGCGAAACGCCGTCTGTGCCGCACAAGCGGAGGTTTCATACGCCTATGAGTGATAACGACGACGATGACCTGCACCGCGAACTCGCACACTGCCAGGAACGCCTGCTGCGGATCGAACAGGACCTGGCGCTGCTCGGATGGCTGCCCACATCGTATGCCTGGACGCTGGTGGAACAGTTGCACCACGAGCATGCCAGATGCGCGTGGCTCTGGCGGCTGATCGGTGTGTCAGATCGCAACGCCTCACGAGATGAGCGCCGGGATCGCAGATGAGCACGTTCCCGGACACTGCCCGCGTCTTCCGTATCCATCGGCGGACGGTAGAACCGGTTTGCTGAAACCTGCGTGGAGGAAACATATGCGACGAGTATCCCGCTGGATACCTCTCTTGCTGCTGGTGACGGCGTTAATCGCGTGCGGCGGTCAGCAAAGCGCAGCGCCGACACCAACAGGTGCACTTCAGGCGCCGACGAGCGCGCCAACCATCGCACCAACCGTTGTACCAACGGCTGAGCCCACAGCAGCGCCAACCGTTGCGGCGCCGGAAGCGCCGACCGCAAATCTGACCGAAGGATGCGTCACCGACTACGATCCAGCGATCGATTACTTCCCAGAAAAAGTCACTCTGAGCGATTCGGTTGGCTGGACAATCGAGTACTTCAACAACTACAAAGTTATTACCGTGCTCAACCCCTGGCGCAACGCCGATGTACAGTTTCGCTATGTCCTGGTGCAATGCGGCACACCCCCGCCCCCAGATACCGGTGATGCGCTGATAATCGAGGTGCCGGTGAACAGCATCGTTGCGATGTCCACCACACAGTTGCCGCATCTCAGCGAACTTGGCGTGCTCGATAAACTGGTCGGCGTTGATAGTTTCCTGTACATCAACAATCCCGATGTGCGCAAGAAGATCGAAGCCGGCGAACTCGTCGAGATCGGCGGCGGCGGGCAGGTCAACGTCGAACAGGCGCTTGACCTGCAGCCAGACCTGATAATGACCTATGGCGTCGGCAATCCGGAATACGATGCTCACCCCAAATTGCTCGAAGCCAACCTGAAGGTCGTGCTGAACAGCGAGTACATGGAAACGTCGCCCCTGGGACGCGCCGAGTGGATCAAGTTCACGGCGGCATTCTTCAACCGGGAAGCAAAGGCGACTGAGGTCTACAACACGATTGCGAGCCGCTACAAGGAGATAGCCGCGAAAGCGCGCAACGTTGCAACCAGACCGACGGTGTTCGGTAATGCACCGTTCCAGGGAACGTGGTTCATGCCAGGAGGCAGAAGCTACGTCGCCCAACTGCTGGCTGACGCCGGCGCCGACTACCTCTGGGCGGATGACACCTCAACCGGGAGCCAGCCGCTGAGTTTTGAAGAGGTGTTCGAGCGTGCCCGCAATGCCGATTTCTGGCTGAATCCGGGTTCATGGAAGAGTCTGTCCGAAATCAAGGCGGCAGATGAGCGCCTCACCGGGTTCGCCGCCTTCCAGAACGGCAACGTCTTCAACAACAACAAGCGCCTCAACGAGAACGGCGGCAACGACTATTGGGAAACCGGCGTAACGAACCCGCACCTGGTGCTGGCGGACCTGATCAAGATTTTCCATCCGGAACTGTTGCCGGACCACGAATTGTATTTCTACCAGCAACTGACACCATAGAGGATCGCATGCAGAAGCCCCATATGAATCGGTATGCGCGTCACATCTTCATCTGCACCGGACGCTTCTGCGATCCGCAGGGGCAGGCTATCCATCTGTATGCGCTTCTGGCACGCCTGCTCGGTCCGCTGGGGCGCTATGAGAATCCGTGTCGGGTCAAACGGGGCACGACACCCTGCCTGGGTGTCTGCTCCGGTGGTCCAATCGCCGTTGTTTACCCCGATGGCATCTGGTACCACCACGTCGATGAAGGGGCGCTTGAACGGATTGTACACGAGCATCTGGAACAGAACAGACCCGTCGAGGAGTATATCTTTCACCGATTGTTTACCGACGAGACGGAGTCGCGCTGAGGCAGACATTGAAGATGGCACAGAAACGCAGCATAACAGACACGTTCCGGGAACCGGTCACGCCGACGCCGATTGCGTCCTGGCCCCGTCTGGGATTGCGTCCGCTGGCGTTGGCGGCGATGTGCGGCGTTATGATCCTGGCGTTCCTGCTCAGCCTGAGTTTCGGGTCGGTGCGCATCCCTCTGGAACAGGTGCTGACGATCCTGCTCGGCGGGCAGGCTGAGCGCGCCAGCTGGACAACCATCATCTACGATTTTCGCTTACCGAAGGCGTTGACGGCAGCGCTGGCCGGCGCAGCGCTCGGCGTCAGCGGGTTGCAGATGCAGACCCTGTTCCGCAACCCGCTGGCAGATCCATTCGTGCTCGGCGTCAGTTCCGGCGCCAGCCTGGGAGTCGCGCTGGTGGTATTGAGCTTCGGCGTCGCCAACACCACCCTGCTCGCAGTCACCGGTCTGATCGGCAATCTGAGTCTGGCAGCCGCCGCAAGCATCGGCGCCGGTGCAGTGCTGGCGCTGGTGCTGACGCTGGCGCAGCGGGTGCAGAACAGCGTGACGCTCCTTATTCTGGGATTGATGATCGGCTACATCACCGGCGCGATTGTCAGCCTGTTGCTCTACTTCAGCATTGCGGAACGCATCCAGGCGTATATCGCGTGGAGTTTCGGCAGTTTCGGCGGGGTCACCTGGAGTCGGATGCATGTGCTTGCGCCCGCCGTGGGCATTGGGCTATTGCTGGCGCTCATCCTGACGAAGTCGCTCAACGCGCTCCTGCTTGGCGAAGCATACGCTCGCAGCCTGGGGGTGGACATCCGACGGGCACGGACCGGCATTGTCGCCAGCAGCGCCCTGCTCGCCGGGGCTGTGACCGCATTCTGCGGACCGATCGCCTTTCTTGGAATCGCCATTCCGCACCTCTGCCGGGGGCTGCTACGCAGCGCCGATCACCGAGTGCTGATCCCCGCATGCATTCTGGTCGGTGCGACGACTGCGCTGATCGCAGACCTGTTCGCGCAGGCACCAGGAATGAGTGTTATGCTGCCGCTGAATGCCATCACTGCACTCATCGGCGCGCCGACGGTCGTCTGGATCATGCTGCGGCGCGAAGTTACGCGAGGAACATTTAGTGTATGAGCACAGCGATTCTCGCGACCGAACACCTGAGTATTGGCTATGCACCACGCCGTGGCCCACGACGGATCGTTGCCAGCAACCTGAATCTGACCCTCCACGCGGGTGAAGTGGTCTGCTTGTTGGGTCCCAATGGCGTGGGAAAATCGACCCTACTGCGCACGCTGGTGGGGATGCAACCGCCGCTGGATGGACGGGTATGGCTCGATGGCGTCGATCTCTCCACGCTGAGCGCCCGCGAGATTGCCCGGCGCGTGAGCGTGGTGCTGACCGAGCGCGTCGAGGTCGGGCAACTGACCGTCTATGCCCTGGTTGCCCTAGGGCGTCACCCGCATACCGACTGGACCGGACGCCTGACGCCACGCGATGAGGAAGTCGTGCGGCGAGCGCTTGAAGCGGTCGATGCGGTCAACCTGGCCGGGCGACCGGTGCACGAACTGAGCGACGGCGAACGGCAACGGGTGATGGTGGCGCGTGCCCTGGCGCAGGAACCGCTAGTGATGGTGCTTGATGAGCCGACGGCCTTCCTCGATCTGCTGCGACGGGTTGAGATCATGCGCCTGCTGCGTCGCCTAGCGCACGAAACACAGCGGGCAATGATCCTTTCGACCCACGATCTCGACCTGGCGCTGCGAAGTGCTGATCTCCTCTGGCTCATGGCGCCTGGCGGCGTCGTGCATGTCGGCGCGCCGGAAGACCTGGTGCTCGGCGGAGCATTCGAGGCAACCTTTGCCGCTGAGGGGATCAGTTTCGACAGTCATCAGGGTCACTTCCGCATCCACCCGCCAACCCAGCGTCGCATCGCGCTGATAGGCGATGGGGTGACGCGCGAGTGGACGGCCCGCGCCCTCGAACGTGCCGGCTATGCAGCGGTTACCCCTGATGAGCCGGTCGGATTGTGCATTGCAGTCACCGGCGACGGGCGTCAACCGTGTTGGGAAGTGCGGATGAACGGCGACGCACCGCAACATGTCCGAACACTGCGCGATCTGGTCGCGCTGGTGCGTCGGATCGAGAGGTAATGTATACTCATGAGAGAAGAAAGGATTTCCACATGCAACAACGATCATTCGCTCTGTTTGCACTCATCCTTCTGCTGCTGGTAGCGGCATGCAGCAGTCCGTCTGCGACCCAGTCTCCGGCAACTCCAAATGCAACTGCGCCTTCACAGGGCGTCACATTGCGCTGGTCAGTGTGGGGTAGTCCTGAAGAACTGGCAAGTCATCAGGCAGTCGCCGATGCATTTATGCAGGCGCACCCTTCGATCAAGATTGTCATCGAACATACACCATGGGAGGGCTATCACACCAAGCTCAAAACGATTGTAGCCAGCGGCGATCTCTCAGCGCTGCCGGATGTTATGTTTTTAGGTCAGGACTTCAATCAGTATGCCAGCGAGGGAGTCCTAGAAAATTTGACGCCCTGGATCGAGCGGAGCGGCTATGATCTCAACGACTACTGGCCTGCTCTCATCGAACGTGCAACAATTAACGGTGGGATTTATGGGTTGCAGCGTGATCTCGACCTGCGCCTGCTATACTACAATAAGGACCTCTTCGATGAAGCGGGCATCCCTTACCCGGACGAAACATGGACGTGGAACAACTGGGCTGAAGCGGCGAAAAAACTCTCGATCATCGAAGCAAGCGGGCGCATTGTCCGGTACGGCATCGGTATGGAGACGGGCAAGTGGGGAATGCTGCTGGCGCAAAGCGGTGGCGCCTATCTTGACGATCCACGTAACCCCTCACGATGTACACTCGACACTCCTGAGTCACTGCGCGCCCTCAATTTCTACGCCGATTTGCTGAATGCCAACGCAGCGATGCGTCCGGCAACTCTCCAGCAAATTGGTGGAGATGCGGGCGCCTTCACACAAAAGCAAGTAGCCATGATCGTCCAGAATGCTTCGCGTGCACCGACCTTCGGTGCAGCCGGAATGAATTTCGATGTAGCGCCGATCCCAATTCCTGAAGGAGGTCGTCGAGTGAACAATTCGGGTGGAGCGCGATGGGTAATGAGCAGCGCTAGCAAACATAAAGAAGAGGCCTGGACATTTCTCAAGTGGCTGCAAAGCGCCAACGGTGGCATAGATATTTACACAAAGCGCGGAGAAATATTCCCGGCTCTTCGATCAGTAGCGCAATCACCGAGTTTTCTCCAGGTCGATGCAGCACCACGTAATCGTCAGGCGTTCGTCGTTGAAGCACGTAACGTAAGTCTTTTCACCTTTGGAGACTTTCCTGAATTCGGCGAACTGAATGACCTGATCATCGAGCCGAACCTCCAGCTGATATGGAGTGGTCAAGCAAGTGTGGAACAGACAGTTCCTGAAATATGTCGGCGGGTCAACGAGTTCCTGAAGCAAAATGGCTACCCACGCTCATAGGCTGGACTCGTCCAAGGTGACCGGAATGCGCCGCGTCACCAATAGCTACCCACGCTCATAGGCTGGATACGCTGGTGACACAGAAATTGTCAAAACGTACCAGATCATTATCTTTACCGGGGCGCCAGCGGACATTATTCCGCTGGCGACCTGATCAGCAGTGGGATGGATACCTATTTGTACTTCCCAGCCTGGCTGGATTGGTTGTCTTTACCGCGTTTCCGGTTATCTTTTCACTTGTAATTAGTCTATTTGATTGGAACATGATCGGAAAACCACGTTTTGTTGGCTTCGATAATTATGCTGCATTGTTTACGCGAGATATTATTTTTCGAGAGGTCTCTTGGAATACTTTGATTTTTCTTGTTAGCATCGTCCCAATCCAAATGGCTTGCAGTATTATGCTTGCTCTTGCACTCAACCTAAGGTTGCGCGGAAACAGTGTTTTTCGTGTTGTCTACTATATGCCGGTTATTACTACGATTGTCGCTGCAGCAATCATGTTCCAGTTTATATTCGACCGAAATTACGGTATCTTGAGCTCTGTAGTCTGGAATCTGGTTGAACGGTGGAGTATACCCATAACCCCGCCAGATTGGTTAAATCACCCTGGATGGGCAAAAGTGGCTGTTATTATTCTAACACTCTGGAAAAACATTGGCTTTAGCGCTATCGTTTTTCTAGCTGCCCTTCAATCCATTCCTAAAGAGCTGTACGAGGCAGCCGCTATCGACGGCGCGAACGTCTGGCATCGCTTTTGGACGATTACATTGCCAATGATCAGCTCAACGACATTCTTCGTCTTTATCATCCTCTGTATCGGTGCTTTTCAACTGTTTGGTGAATCGTTCATTCTCACGCGTGGAGGTCCCGGCTATGCAACAATGACCATCGTCCAATACATCTACCAGAGTGCCTTTGAGTTCTTTCGCATGGGACGTGCCTCAGCCGTCGCCTGGGTGCTGTTTGCCGCTGTTTTCGTCTTTACGATCATTCAGTGGCATCTGCAGCGCCGTTGGGTATACTATGAAACTGGTGAACGCTGATGCTATTATCCTTTTCCATACCAAAACGTTTCCCGCCGCTATGGCAATTGGTTATTTGGATGCTCCTGGCAGTGGGGGGCATCTTTATGATAATGCCTTTTGCCTGGACGCTAAGTACCTCGCTCAAAGCGCCAGGACAAATATTCACTTATCCTATCGTCTGGATACCCGACCCACCTGTATGGGAAAACTACCGCCAGGTTATCAGCATCGTCCCCTTTGGGCGCTTCTATGTAAATAGTCTTTTCGTTGCCATCTGCGCAACAACACTTGAGGTGATGATAGCATCACTTGCAGCGTTTGCCTTTGCACGAATGCGTTTCTGGGGACGTGATCAACTGTTCATGCTCTATCTGGCAACGTTGATGATACCGGGACAGGTCACCCTTATACCGTCATTTCTCATTATCCGCGCATTTGGCTGGTACGATACCTATCAGGCACTTATCGTCCCTGGCGTCTTCTCTGCATTTGGAACATTCTTGCTACGCCAGCATTTCCGTACTATTCCCATCGAACTTGATGAAGCAGCCCAACTCGATGGTGCTTCCTCAATCTGGATTTGGTGGCGTATCATAATGCCCTTAAGTACGCCAGGACTGGTGACGTTCGCTATCTTCAGCTTCCTTGGGCAATGGAATAGTTTCCTATGGCCTCTGATTGTGACAAGTTCAATAGAGATGCGCACTCTACCGCTGGGGTTGAGCATGTTTCAGAGCCAGTACGGTGTGCAGTGGAATCTACTTATGGCAGGCACGGTTATCGCTCTTGCACCGTTGCTTCTCATCTTCCTCATCGGTCAACGCTGGATTATACGCGGGACTGCTTCAGGCATTCCCGTATCACGGTTGTAAGGAGAAGCGTATGATTGCCGCACGTGAGCCGCGGATCGTCGAAGAGCCTGGCAACGGAACACTCGAAATCTTTCCGCTGGAACCGAAAGAAGAGACCCTGGTGACGCTGATGACTGAACTCTTCCGCGATCACTGGGACAAAATCCGCTTCGGTCCGCTCATCCAGGGATCAGTGTTCGAGATCAAAGCCACAGCGCCACCAACAAAGATCGGCATGCTCGATGGCTACCTGACCGTCGACTTTGGCACGTGGCACTTCCACATTTGCATCGGCGAGCACAAAGGCAGCAAAAACAAGCCAGTCGATCCGGAACTCGCGCGCCACCGTCGCACCGCACGCGCCGAGTTTTACCGTCGGCTCAACCCTGACGGCACAGTGGGGAGCTGGGGATTCCGCCTTTTCAACGGCAAAGACGAAAACCAGATCTATATCTTCCTGCCCAACCCGTTTCTGTCTGACGATATGCGCTTCCTCAAGCAACCCGACTGGTCGCGCTTGGCGCTGTGGGACGATCTGCGGCAGCGTTATCTGGGGTTGCCGCCCGATCCCAAAGACCGGAGCGGCAAGACGATGTTTCACGGTTGAGCCGGTCTGGCTGAAGGCGTCAATCCGGCGCATCGCAACCGCGTGTGTCAGGATTGATCAGGGCAGCAAAGTCGCGCAATGCCGCAAGGGCGCGCAAACCAGGCCAGGTCAGCGCCATACCGTTGCACAGCAGCACACGCCCGTTGCGAACTGCTGGAACGTCACGATATACCTCAAATACGTCGAGATCACGCTGGCTGAACGTATACGGCTCATCCGGCAGCAGAATGACCTCCGGTTGCAGGTGCATAAATGCTTCCAGCGGAGCGCGCGGGTATCGCCCCGGCAGGCGGCGTCCCAGATTCTCCGCACCGCACCGTTCCAACAGATCGCCTGCATAGGTCTCCGCGCCTACTGCCATCCACGGGTCGCGCCAGATGAAGGCGAGCGTCGGAATCCGCCGCACTGGGCGCTGATCCGTTGTGTTCAGCGCCTGGCGCAACGCCGCAAGACCCGGCGCTGCCTGATCAGTTGCCCCCAACACGGCAGCAAGCTGCTCGAACTGCACCGGCACATCGGCGACACTGCGGATCGCAATGACATACACCGGAATCCCGGCTGCAGTCAATGCCTGCACATCACGTGCCCGGTTCTCTTCCTGATCGGCGATCACCAGATCGGGTTGCAGCGCAACGATCCGCGCCCGGTCGGGATTCTTCGTGCCGCGAATGCGTGGTACGCCAGCAAGTGCCGCCGCCGGTTCGATACAGTAGTCGGTCACGGCAACCACACGCGCACCCAGACCGATGGTGAATAGCCACTCGGTCAGGCTTGGCACGAGCGACACAATCCGCTGCGGCGGATGCTTCACGTCAAGACGACGCCCAAGGGCATCATGAACGATCATGACCGTCACGACATTGTCTCCGTGAGCGGCGGCACAGCGACCGGACGATTGTTGTCATCGAGCGCGACCAGCACGCACGTCGCCTGGCACGCCAGCACCCGTTCTTCATAATCCATCGGCTCCCACCAGACATCAACCGCAACGTGCATCGAACTTCGTCCAGTGCGCACCAGACGAGCGATCACTTCAACAATCGACCCCTCACGGATCGGATGGTGAAAGTTTACCTCACTGATGCGCACTGTGACCACTTTGCGCCGACACCAGCGCGTCGCACAGATGAACGCTGCCTGATCGATCCAGGCAACCGCTTTGCCGCCGAACAGGGTGCGGTAGTGGTTGGTATCGACCGGAAAAACGGGGAACACCATGCGCGTTTCGGCACGGTCAGCGGCGCTCATCGCTCATCTCCTTCCTGCACAAAACATGTCGGATGCAGCAGACGCGCCAGATGTTCGATCCCTTCCACCACACGCGGCGCCGGGCGTGAGCAGTAACCATTCGCATCGAGCGCATACACCCGACCGGTGCGCGCTGCGGGGATGTCGAACCAGCCCGGCGGACGCGGCAGCCTATCCCACTCCTGCTGCGCAGCTTCGGCGGAGTAACCACAGGGAATGAGCAGAATCACGTCAGGTTGTGCATCAATCACGTCCTCCCAGCACACTCGAAACGACCGTTCCCCGGCGCGTCCCAGCAGGTCGCGCCCTCCCGCTAGATCGATCATCTCCGGCACCCAATGCCCACCGACAAACGGTGGGTCGAGCCACTCGAGCGCCACCACGCCGGGGCGCGGTTGACCGGCGACAGCGCGGCGAACGCGATCCAGTCGCTGGCGCAAACGCTCGTTGAGACGCCTGCCGCGTTCCGGCATCCCAACTGCTTCAGCGATTGTCAGCACATCGTTGAAGATGCCGTCCAGGTTCGGCGGCGCCAGCGAGACAATGCGCGGGTTGCCCGGCAGCCGCGCTGCTAGCGAGCAGACATCGGCAAACGACACGGCGCACACATCACACAACTCCTGCGTAATCACCAGGTCGGGCTGCAATTCAGCAAGGAGCGATTCGTCGAGCAGGTAGAGACTCTCGCCGCGCGCTAGCCGCGCGCTGACCACTCGATCAATTTCGGCGCTTGTCAGCCCATGTGGAATGGCGGAAGACGTCACCCGTGGGAGATCGGCAACGACATCAGGCGGGTAATCGCATTCGTGCGACACACCTGCCAGCATATCCGCCAGCCCCAGAGCGCAGACGATTTCCGTTGCTGAAGGAAGAAGCGATACGATGCGCATAACAGTATCCTTTCGATTCAAATGCATCTATTCCTTATCATAATCTACACCCACACAATCGGGTATAATGCTCCACGTTCATAATCAATAAGTAGATCATCCTATGGATTTCAAAGATTATTACGCCGTGCTCGGCATCTCTCCTGATGCCGACGAACAAACTATCAAGAAGGCATACCGCAAACTCGCGCGCCAGTACCATCCCGACGTCAATCCTGGCGATCGGCAGGCGGAGGAGCGTTTCAAAGAGATCAACGAAGCCTACGAAGCGCTCAGTGATCCAGAACGTCGGCGCAAATACGACCAGTTGCGTGAGCAGTACCAGCGCTGGCAGCAGCGTGGCGGCGTCGGCGAGTTCGACTGGGGTCCATGGCAGACCGCCCCCGGTCAGACGGTGTATACCTACACAGTATCGCCGGAGGACCTGGAAGATCTCTTCGGAAGCGAAAGTCCGTTTTCGGACTTTTTCGGCTCGATCTTCGGTCAACCGCGCACGGTGGCGCCGCGAGGTCCGCAACGGGGACGCGACATCGAGTTCCCGGTCGATATTTCGCTCGAAGAGGCGTTTCACGGCACAACGCGCTCGCTCCAGGTCGGTAACCGACGCATCGAGGCGAAAATCCCGGTTGGCGCTCGCACCGGCACCCGGGTGCGCCTTGCGGGTCAGGGACGTCCCGGCATCGCCAGCGGACCTCCCGGTGATCTCTACTTGCTGATCAACGTCCTGCCCCATGCGCAGTTTGAGCGCGATGGCGACGATCTGACAACCACCGTGCCGCTGGATTGCTTTACTGCGATTGCCGGCGGCGAGGTGCGCGTTCCGACGATCGATGGATCGGTGATGCTCAAGATACCGCCACGCACGCAGGCGGATCAGGTGTTCCGCCTGCGCGGAAAGGGGATGCCGCGCCTCGAACGTCCCTCTGAGCGCGGCGACCTGTTCGTGCGGGTAAAACTGGTGCTGCCCGACACACTCAGCGATGCCGATGTCGAGACTATTCGCTCTCTTGTGCGAGAACGGGGTGGCAAAAAAAAAGGGTGACCGACATGCCACGACGATTGACACCACAACAGTCCGTTGCAATAACATGGACGGTGACGCTGACCGCCATCCTGATCGGCGCCGTGCTATTGTGGGCGCTCTTGAGCATCGGGACGCGCTGAGATTGGAGTCGCACGTGTTGTATCAGGAGCAATCATATGCTGATCCGCCGTATCAATCCTGAGACGCTGGCAGCACAGACAGGTCTGCCGGTTGAGGTGATTCAGGAACTGATCGATCTGGGGTTGATCGGGACACTACCGGAACCAACCGAAACCGACCTGCGCGAGTTGCGACGGGTGCGTCGACTGATCGACACGCTCGGTCTCTCACACGAAGCTGTCGATGTCATCCTCCAGATGCGTCGCCGCCTGGTCGCTCTGCAAAACGAAGTCGCGCGACTCAGGATGGAACTGGCAGAACGCCATCGTGTCGAGCGCACCTCCGTCTGGATCGAAGCGGAGTGGGTCGAGACGCGGGAGTGATTCCTTTTTTTCTCTCTGAGATACGCCCATGATCCCTCTCTATGACACTATTCATTCGCGCTCGTTTCCGTTTGTCAACTGGATGCTCATCATCGCAAATGTTGCATTCTTCCTGATCGAAGTTGCGCTTGGAACGGACGCCGAATGGCTGGTTGCAACGTTCGGCGTTGTGCCAGCGCGTCTGCTGGCGAATCCAGGACTCGACCAGATTGCGACCCTCTTTTCATCGATGTTCCTCCATGGGGGATGGTCGCATCTGCTGAGCAATATGCTGGCGCTCTTCATCTTTGGCGACAATGTTGAAGATCGGATGGGTGGCGGGCGCTATCTCACATTCTATATCATCTGCGGGTTGATCGCCGCCCTGACCCACGTCTTTTTCAATCCTGATTCGCCCATTCCGACCATCGGCGCGAGTGGCGCTATCAGCGGGGTGCTTGGCGCTTACCTGGTTCTCTACCCCACAGCACGGGTAATCACGCTGATCCCGATTTTCTTCCTGCCCTGGTTTGTGGAAATTCCCGCAGTTATCTACCTGGGCGTCTGGTTCCTTTCTCAGTTGCTGAATGGGACGCTGGCGATCATCATCGGTGCGCAGGGGTTTGGCGGTGTGGCGTGGTGGGCGCACGCTGGCGGATTCGTCGCCGGCATTGCGCTTGTCGGGCTGTTCATTCAGCGTCGCTACCAGCGACGAGTCTATGCAGACGAGTATTGGCCCTGGTGATTGTGGAGGTTGCACGTGGATCTGATAGGGCTATTCTGGATCTTTCTCATTATCTCATCACTGCAACCGGTCATCCGTCAGAAAATGCTGGAGACCGGACGCCTGCGGTTGCTCGAACGAATCGAACAACAACGGCAGAGTCGCGTCATCGTGCTGATCCACCGGCAGGAAACGCTCAGCCTGCTCGGATTTCCGCTGGTGCGCTACATCGACATCGACGACTCGGAAGCCGTGCTGCGGGCGATCAAGATGACCGACAGGGACGTTCCAATCGACCTGGTGCTTCACACCCCAGGCGGATTGGTGCTGGCCGCCGAACAGATCGCCAGTGCGCTGCGCAAGCATCCGGCGAAGGTCACCGTGTTTGTGCCGCACTACGCCATGTCAGGCGGAACGCTGATCGCTCTGGCTGCCGATGAGATTGTGATGGACGAGAATGCCGTCCTGGGACCGGTCGACCCGCAACTGGGACAGCAACCGGCGGCCTCGATTCTTAAGGTGCTCGAACGCAAACCGATCAGCGAAATCGACGACGAGACCCTGATCATGGCCGACATCGCCGAGAAAGCCATTCGCCAGGTGAAAGCGACGGTTATCGAACTGCTGGCAGACCGCATGGGCGCCGAACCGGCGGAACATATTGCAACGATGCTGGCAACCGGCGTCTGGACGCACGATTATCCGATCAGCGTCCGCGAAGCGCGCGAACTCGGCTTGCCGGTCAGCACCGATATGCCGCCGCTCATCTATCAGTTGATGGGGTTGTACCCGCAAACCGCCCAGCGCCGCCCATCGGTCGAGTACATCCCGCTCCCCCGGTCGCGTGAGCCGGAGCGACGCCAGGTGCGCGGCTCACCGTGGTGAGCGTTCACCCTGCCCGTTTGCCTCCAAACCTGGCATACGCCCGATCAAACCGGCCACGTCACGCGCCAGTCGGAATGATTGGCGCGCTGCATCTTCAGATAGCAATCCCATGCCGCACGTCGCCGTCACCAGCGTGTGACGCGCCATGTCAACCTGCCTGTCACATCCGGCAGTAGCAATGATCCAGTGCGTCAGCAGATCGGCGCTGCTCACCCCGGAGAGATCATGTATCGTCGGCGCCAGCCCGAATGCCAGGATGCCACCCTCTTTCACGAAAGCGCACACATCTGGATTGGCACACCACGACGCAACCCGGTGGTACGCATCGAACGACACAACATCCGCACCGGTCCGGCACAGGAGCGCCACGGGCGGCATACCGTCCGGCAGGAGCGCACAGCAGTGAACCCCGACCAGCGCACCCGTCGCCTGAATGCCGCGCACAACCGATTGCACCACGCGCATCGCCTCCCCCGTGGCGTCGCATTGCGAAAGCAACGCCAGGTACGGCTCGTCGAGCATGAGCAGCACCGGCGTGCGCCAGCGCGCCAATCGTTCGATCTGCCAGATCGCCAGGCGCTGAATGTAGCTGCCTGCCGCATCCAGTGCAGCCGAATCGTTCACCAATGGCTGCCCATCAACGAACAACAGCGCCGCCAGAGTCACTGGACCGATGATCTGTCCCTTCAGGGCGACTGCGTGCGGGAATGCGCCTTTCGCCAGTGCACGCTCAAACGCGAAGAACCCGGCGGCGGCGAACGGTGCAAGTTCCGCCTGCGCACACTCAAAACGGGCAATCAGATCGGTGCGCCGATCTACCTGGAGAAGCGCATACCCATACGAACCGTTGCGCGGCGCCAGCAGATCGAGAACAGGCGTCAACGCCTGCTCGACCATGCGCTCCTCTACCGCGCGCTGTGGCAGTTGGGGCCAGAAGGGGATCTCCGGCGATACTTCAGCAACCAATCGCACGGCTGCTTCAGCATCGGTATGCGGCAGACTGCCGATGCCGGTCACCGCGCCGGCGCCGAGTCTCCGACAGGATAGGATTTCACGTATGTACATTCAAAACTGACGAGCGATGCTGTTCTCAGGCAGAACCGGCATCCTGTGGAACACCGATCCCCTCCAACCGATCCTCAAGTTGACCACGGAGCGCCTGCAGCCGCGTCAGGTCGTCATCCGAAGGTTGCCAGTACTTGCGATGATGCGCCTCCAACAGACGATCCACAACCTCCAGCAGCGCATAAGGGTTGTTCTGCTCGATCCGTTTGCGCAGCGTCTCATCGGCGATCAGACAGCGATGTGCAGCATCAAAGAGCACCGGATCAACCGCTTCCGTCGTTGCCGCCAGACCAACCATATGCTCCAGGCGTTTCGCAATCTGTTGCGCACCATGATAATCGTGCTTCAGCATCGCATCCAGCCAGCGCGGGTTCAGCAGACGGGTACGCAAACCACGCTGAATGGCGCGTTGCAACGGTTCTGCGCGAATGCGCCCTTCAGTTGTGTCAGCCACCATCAGGTGCGCCTGACGTCCGGTTGCTGCTTTGACACTGCACGCTAATCCGCCATAAAACTCGTAATAGTGATCCAGATCGGTCATCTCGTAATCGCGTGAACTACGCACCTGGCTGATCAGTTCGACATGGGTGAGTTGAGCATTGAGAAGGTGCGGCATCGACTCGCCATACCGCTGGCGTGTGTAGACATAGCGCAGGCTGTCAACGTAGCATGCCGCAAGTTCCGCCGGACTCTGCCATGCCTGGCTTTTGATCAACTGATCGACCCCTGCACCGTACAAGGTATTTTGCGGACCAAACAACCGTGCAGTCGCCAGGTCCTCAGCGTCACTGTGGGACATCCCCTGTGCGCGCAATTCATCATAGAGACGACGGGTGTGACAACGAACAGGGTTGAGGTCGTCGTCTTCATCCTGCGCGGCAACGAGCGCAATCGCTTCCTGGAGCAGTTCAATCAGGTTGGGGAACATGTCGCGGAAAAAGCCGCACATCTGAATGGTAACATCCACGCGGGGGCGCTTTAGTTCCGCCAGTGGGATGATCTCTAGTCGCGTTTCCCATACACTACGGCAGACACGCCGCACGCCGAGATATGCAAGGATCTGTCCAATCGTCTCACCCTGCGTCTTGGCGGTCTCCAATCCCCAGAGGATCACCGCAGTCTGACGCGGATATCTGCCGTGAGTTTGCCGATAGTGTTCAAGCGTCGCTTCAGCGATTGCCGCACCTCGTGCCAGTGCTGCATCCGTTGGCACACGACGCGGATCAAACTGCACCATGTTGCGTCCGGTCGGCAGAATATCCGGCGAGCGGAAAAGGTCGCCTCCCATGCCAGCAGGCAAGTAGCCGCCCGACAGCGCGTGCACCAACCCGCCCAACTCATCGCACTGCTGCAAACCATCGCGGATAGCACAGGCAGCAACGTATACCTGCTGCCATTCTTGCTCCCGCCGTGAGAACCGTTGTCCTTCGATGACATACTCCTGCACCCAGGCGCGTGCATCGTCTTCCAGCTGTGCCAGCACTTCCGCATGGCGCTCCGGTGACTCCCAGATCGCCCTCCAGTCCAGGCGTCTGTCGCGGCAGAGCAACTCGAACAACGAAGGACGCTCCCCATCGGCAGTGCGCAATGTCTGGATCAGGAACTCACGCACTTCCTCGTCGGTGTAGCGCTGCCCAAAGCAGTGCAGTCGACCTGGTATCAGGCTGCTTTCGTATTCGTAAAGGGTCTGTTCGAGCGCCTCAATACCTTCCCACACCCATCCGAGCTGTTGCACGCGATCCCTCAGGTTGTCCAGAATCGATGCCTGTTGCTCGGGGTTGAGACTGCCTGCCTGCGCATAATCGTTCATCAACGCGCGCAACTCTGCCAGGTCGCCGTAAAGGTTGCTTCGGATGAAGGGCGGCGGCAGATGGCTGATAATGGTCGCGTGCGTCCGGCGTTTCGCAATCATCGCCTCGGTCGGGTTGCCGCTGTAGTAGACGTAAAAGTGAGGCACATTGCCGATCAGATAGTCCGGAAAACACGCGCCCGAAACCGCTTTTTCTTTGCCGGGCAGAAATTCCAGCGTGCCATGCGTGCCGAGGTGAATAATGGCATCAGCGCGGAATACCTCTTCGAGCCAGCGGTAGAATGCCACATACTGGTGGTGCGGCGGCAGGCGCGTGTCGTGGTACTGCCGCATATGTTGCTCAAACACACCACGTGAGGGTTGGACGCCGATGAAGATATTACCGTTACGGATGCCCGGTATCCAGATACCTGCACCATCGCGCATGATCTGCCCCGGCGCTTCACCCCAGAAGGTGCGGATCGTGTTCCACTGCGGGCAGTCGCGGGTCAGGGCATCGTACACTACCGGTTCGATAATGATGTGGTCATTAGTGCGATGCGGCTGTTTCCACTGCGGCGTATTGATCTGCCCGTCGGTAACGAAGCGCTCCTTTAGTTCGGTTGCGTTCCAGGGTGTTACAGTATACCCGCTGTCTGCCAGACGCCGAAGGATTGCCGCTAGTGAAGCAAAACTGTCAAGGAACGCACCACTCCCAACATTTCCCTCCCCCGGAGGATAATCGTAGGTGATGATCGCCACGCGCTTCTCAGCGTTTGGTTTCCTGCGCAACGCAATCCAGCGCTGCATGCGGGCGATAAGACGCTCAACACGCTCCTCGATCAGGGTCGCCTCTTCAAAACCTAACCCGTTCGGTTGCATCGCGCCAATGGGATAGGTTTCAATGCACCCATCGAGTTCCGGGAGAAAGATCGAAATCAGAAACTCACCCACCTGCGTTCCCTGATCGTTCGCCTGCCAGTCAGCAACACTTCGCCGTGTCAGCACAAAGGGATGCAGTACTGGAACGTTGAGCGAGCGGAGCAGGGCCATCGCCCCCTCAGGATCGCCGCCCATTGGTCCCTGCCCCAATCGAAAGGCGAGTAAATTGACGATCAGATCGATCTGCGGCTGACCATCCGCTGTAAGAAGATGACGTAAGCGCTCCAGATCATTCCCAACGGCACGCGATATGGCAATAGGAACAACGTTGCAGACCGATTGTAAACGTTGACACAACTGACTGACGATTGGAAAGAGATCGACTGGATAGGTGGTATTTCGGAAAAGCACCGCCACATTCGGTCGATGAGGCTGAGCAGGAACCTTTGCGCGATAATGGCGCAGATCGGGATACCCACGACGCGCAATAGGATCATAGATGGTAACCTGCTCCAGAGTTTGCGGCGGCTCCGGTTTCGGCAGATCGCCATGCCCCAGATAATCGCGCGCCAGCAGGCGTAGCATCTGTTCACAATTCTCCGGGCTGGCAAATTGCCAGTACCTGACCAGCCAGAGATAGTTGCGCATGTCACGCAATTT